>JAYKHU010000238.1:0-14135 GCA_035285105.1 Synechocystis sp. | reverse complement strand
AGATGCTTAACAATCCGTTAAGGTAACTTAACGCAGTCTTTCCACTTCGCTTCCCCCCCTTCTTCCACCAGAGCGGTATTGCCTTTAGACCAAAACGTCACGGCCCCGTTGCTATATTTCGCCCCCGATGCAGAGTCCGCTTGGGGGAGAGTAACCACCCGTCCATCCGGTAAGGTCACCTCTAAGGTTGTTGGCTGACTGCCGGGTACGGTCTTAACGATAATTTTTTCACTCGGGGAGCATTGATAGGTCTGCACCGATGCCCCTTGGGCAAGCACCACCGTGGGCAGGATTGAACCAACTAAAGCCAAACTAATGGCCCCCGTAATCACTGGGAATCGTTGAGAAATTTTCATTGTTTAGCTCGACATTGTCTCTTGTCTACCCCGAGTATAGCCCTGGGGTTTGTGCCCTGAGTCCCCCGCCTAACCACTTCTGAAAACGTCTAGGAGTCAGGTTTTCTAGGCATTGTCCAGCCCGGCAAACTCTGCCAAGATTTCCTCTAAGGCGATCGCCATGTGGGTCCAATGGGTGCCGCCCTGGCAAAAAACGGTGTAGGGTTCCCGCAATGGCCCATCGGCGGATAATTCCGAAGTACTGCCATCAATGAAGGTGCCGCCGGCCATCACCACATCACTGGCATAGCCCGGCATAGCGGCTGGCACCGGTTCTAAGTAGGAACTAATGGGGGAAATGCGTTGTAAAGCACGACAAAAGGCAATTAATTTTTCGGGACTACCTAACTGAATGGCTTGGATCACATCCCGACGGGGGGCGAGGGGCCTCGGATTAACGGGGTAACCCAGTTGATCGAACACGTAGGCGAGGAGGTGATTGCATTTCATCGCTTCCCCCACCATTTGCGGCGCGAGGAATAGCCCTTGGTATAACAAGCGATTTTGATCAAAGGTGGCTCCCCCCTCCGAGCCAATCCCCGGGGCGGTGAGGCGACAGGCGGCCTGTTCTACCCATGGCGCTTTCCCGGCTAGATAGCCCCCGGCGGTGACAATGGTTCCCCCCGGATTTTTAATCAATGACCCGGCCATTAAATCCGCCCCAATCGCCGTGGGTTCCAGGGTTTCAATAAATTCCCCGTAGCAGTTATCCACAAAACAGAGGGTATTCGGATTCTGGGCTTTGACGAGGGTAATGATTTTTTCAATCTCGGCGATCGCCAAACTGGGTCGCCAACTGTAACCGCAGGAACGCTGGATTAAAACGAGACGGGTTTCCGGACGCACAGCGGTTTTTAGCCCGTTCCAATCCACCAATCCCTCAAATGTCAAAGGCAACTGACGATAAGAAATGTTAAAGTCAGCGAGGGAGCCTTGACAATCTCCCCTAAGACCAATCACTTCTTCGAGGGTGTCATAGGGCGCACCCACCACCGACAGCAGTTCATCCCCGGGTCGCAAAATGCCAAACAAGGCACAGGCGATCGCGTGGGTTCCCGAAACCAACTGCACCCGCACGGCGGCGGACTCTGCCCCCATCACCTGAGCAAAAACCTGATCTAAGGTATCTCGACCTAAATCGTCATGGCCATAACCACTCACACTGGCAAAGTGTTGAACCCCCACCCGCTGTTGACGAAAGGCATCGATTACCCGACGCAGATTCTGCTTGACCTTTGTGTCAATTTCCGAAAAGATTGGGACTAGATCTCTTTCCGCCTGTTTAATAACGCTTAGATACTTCATTAAAATTTTATTTAGTTTAAAATTTTATTTAATCTTGTTCGGTCATTCATAAAGACCGATAACATTTTCTTGGGTTTATCAGAATACCACCTAGTTGGTGCTCTAAAACAGGTTTTAAAAGCTGTCTTAATGATTATCTGCCTTGAACTGATGTCCGAAACCTTGACTAAACGCTTTTGTCCGGCTGGTAAGATTAATCAATTCGACTAATGGCGGCTTTCCCCATCGTCAATGTTAGACATAAGCGTTTTAAATTGATTTAAACCTTGTTATTTTTTTCGCTCAATTTTTTGTTAGGTTACTGCATGACTGTCGCTCTTCCCAATGATTCTGATCCTAAGTTGACACCTTCTTGGATTGTAATCGCCTACTTTACCATCATCCACCTAGTTGCCCTGTTGGCCTTTTTGCCCCAATTTTTTAGTTGGCAGGCAGTGGGGGTGGCCTTTCTCCTCTACGTCATTACGGGGGGCATTGGCATCACTTTAGGGTTTCACCGCTGTATTTCCCACCGCAGTTTCACAACGCCTAAATGGTTGGAATACGTTTTTGTTCTCTGCGGCACTTTAGCTTGTCAAGGTGGGGTGTTTGAATGGGTCGGTTTACACCGGATGCACCATAAATTTTCCGATACGGCAGCGGATCCCCATGATTCTAATAAAGGCTTTTGGTGGAGCCACATGGGTTGGATGATGTTTAATATTCCCGCGCACAATGATATTCCTCGCTTTACCAAAGACATTCAAGATGATCGTTTCTACCAATTTTGCCAAAACTTTTTGGTGCCCATCCAAGTTGTTTTAGGGTTAATACTTTATGCGCTAGGAGGATGGCCCTTTGTGATTTGGGGCATTTTTGTGCGCTTGGTGGTGGTGTTTCACTTTACTTGGTTTGTGAATAGTGCGACCCATAAATTTGGCTATGTGAGTCATGAATCGAAGGATCACTCCCGGAATTGTTGGTGGGTGGCGTTATTAACCTTTGGGGAAGGGTGGCACAATAATCATCATGCTTATCAATATTCTGCCCGTCATGGGTTAGCTTGGTGGGAAGTGGATTTAACCTGGATGACGATTAAATTACTGTCATTTTTAGGACTGGCTAAAGATATTAAGTTACCTCCGGCCACTGCCACTGGCTCAGATGTCTAGTCATTTGTCTCTATCCTTTCCTGTCTAAGGAATGACTCGTTATCGACCTTAGTGGAAACTCCTTCGATAAAATTGTCGGAGGAGTTTTCTTTTTCGCAATGCTGAAATTTCGCCTTCAAGTGCTGAAACGTCGTTTACAGGCTGATCCCCTTTACCGTTTTCAATCCTCGGACGAAGTGGCGATCGCCGGGGAGTTGGGCGTTAAAATCGAGGTCAATCAAGCGACGGTGGATGACTGGTTACGACTACCAGGTTTATCCATTCATCAGGCACGGCAGTTGGTGGAATTAACAGGATTAGGGATGCAATTTCTGTGTTTGGAGGATTTAGCGGCGGCCTTAACGATTCCCGTGCAGCGCCTCAAACCCTATGCCCCGGTCTTGTCCTTTACCTACACCGATCCAGACAGTTTATTAACCCCCGCTAAAATCGCGGTTAACCAAGCTGATTTAGACCAATTACTCACCGTCCCCTTCATCACGCCGGCGATCGCCGCCCAGATATTGCAAAATCGAGACCAAGCTGGACCTTACCGCAACCTAGCCGATCTACAAAAACGCTTGACGTTACCCTTAGACCTAATCAGCCAACTACTCCATTACCTCCAGTTTTAAACATGGAACGCTCTCGTCACATTGACCTTGCCCCCTACATTGACCATGCGGCCCTTGATCCCGCCACAACCCCTCAACTGGTGGAACAATGCTGTGCCCAGGCGATTCACCATCAATTTGCCGGCGTGTGCGTTTATCCTAGTGCCGTTCGTCAAGCGGTGGAGTTGGTCAAAAGCCATAAAATAGCGGTCTGCGCGGTGATTGGTTTTCCCGCTGGGGCGACCACCAGCCAAGCCAAATTGTATGAAGCCCAGGAAGCCACAGAATTTGGGGCAACGGAATTGGACGTGGTGATTAATCTCGGCTGGTTGAAAGGGGGCGATACGGAAGCGGTTTATAACGATATTGCCCCCATTTGTGAAGAAACCGGGTTGACGGTTAAAGCGATTCTAGAAATGGGACGGTTGACCGAAGCAGAAAAACAATTAGCCGCTGAAATTTGCCTAGACGCCGGAGTTCAGTACCTCAAAACAAGTACGGGCTGGTTTGGGGGAGCCACGATCGCCGATGTGCGGTTATTGCAACAAATTACCCAGGGCAGGGCGGGCATTAAAGCCTCAGGGGGGATTCGGACGGTTGATCAAGCGTTGGATTTAATTGAAGCCGGGGCAACACGACTGGGGACCTCCCGGGGGGTAGAGTTAATGGCCCAGCAACGGGAACTGCAGGAAAATAGCTGACCAGTGACGAATCTGAGTGAAACGATTGCTCGCCAAAAAAATCCACTAGAATGGGAGGCGAATCCAACCCATCTTCTAGGAGACCATCATGGCGTCACCGAACATTGCAGATACAAAACCCATCGTCATGGAACTTGAAGCCGGCAACTATTTTTGGTGTAGTTGCGGCAACTCAGTCAATCAACCTTTTTGTGATGGTAAACACAAAGGAACAGAATTTACGCCCCAAAAATTTACGTTAGAGGAACCGCAAAAAGTTGCCCTTTGCCTTTGCAAACACACCCAAAATGCCCCCTTCTGTGATGGCTCCCACGCCAAATTGTAATCACCCATAGTCCCAACCATCCCCTTTTAAACCGCTAAACTCCCGACCATTTCCGCAATCCGATTAGCGACTGAGCACTCCCTGGGGAGTGCAGTTCACCACACTGGGTAACGTCGGTATGGGTAAATTATTTAAACAGCGCCAATGGTGAGCAAATAAGTTGAGGGAGTCGTAACCGATGGTGGCGATCGCCGGAGCGGCGGGGAAGGGCCAGAGGCGGTCAAATAAGATGGTTTGGGAAAGGCTAAATTGTAAGAGATAAACACCGGGAGGGGCGTTTAAGGCTTGAATTAACCCATGGGCTACACGTTCTAACTGACTGCGATGACGGTGGTAAGGCGTCGCCTCCCAGGAAAGCAAATCGTACACGTTGGGCATCATCCCTTCGTGGATCAAGGGAGCACATTGAATCTCATCCCCGGACACAATAATGGGTAGCCAATGATCCCCCAACCAATGGGCATCGTTACACAGGGGTAAATCCAGGTGTTCACTAACCCATTGACGGCGGGGGGCAATTTCTTGACAGGCTTGGTAAATGGTCTGACCGGGAAAATTAAGCCATTGGGGGAGTTGAATCGTTAACGGACAATAAATCCGCCCCCCTAGTTGGGTTTGCTGCTGGGCCTGCTCCGACCATAAACTGGCCACGGCGACGGTTTCAATGATGGTTTCTGGGGATAGGGTGGTGATCGCCGTTTTTAGGGCATTGACCATACGCTCTGTGACGGGGGACGCCGCAATTAACCGCCCCTCTTGCTTGACCTTGGCATTCACAATAATGCTGGCTCGTCCATTACGATTGGGTGCTTTCAGCGTCGGAGTTACCACAACCTTTTCCACCTAATAGAGGGATAATCAACAAAATTTTTAGACGGCAACCATACGTGCCCAACTTCTATTATCGGTCACGTTAGCGATAAACAGGCAAAGTGAAATGAAAAGAACTCCCCTGTTTGGGCCGACTGTCTACCCAAATTTGCCCATAGTGGGCTTGGATGATTTTACGGCAGAGGGACAAGCCTAACCCATATCCGTCCGTTTTTTCGTCCCGTTGCAAACGGAAATGTCCTTCAAAAATGGTTTCTTGCTTGGAATCCGGGATTCCAGGGCCATTGTCGGTAATGGTCACCTGCACTTTCTGGGTGGTGCGATGGAGGGCACTGACGCTAATTCTGCCCTGGGCGGGGGTGTACTTAATGGCGTTATCCAACAAATTGACGATTACCTGTCGGATTAATTCCTCATCGGCAAAGACCGCGGGAAGATCCTGGGGTAAATCGCACTTTAACGTTAACTGCTTTTCCCGAAATTTATCGTGATATAACTCCAAAATCTCCTGGCATAGGGTAGAAACACACAGAGGAGAGCCTTTGACCTCAAACTGAGCATTGAGGTTTTTTGAGGCTTGTAAAATATCGGCAATCAACCGGTTCATCAATTTGAATTGTTTCCGCGCATGGTGTAACAGTTGGGCCCGCAATTCTGGCTTTTGTTCGTCGGGGGGTTTATGTTGCAACAATTCCAACGTGTCAACGGCGATCGAGGCGGCGGTGAGGGGACTCCGCAGATCGTGGGCTAACATGGCTAAAATTTGATCCTTAAAGCGCATCTGCTCCAATAACTCTTCCTTTTCCTTTTGCAGCAAAAATAACTCATCCGACATCTTCATCAGTTCACTGGAATAACCGACGGCGGAAATTTCCCGGGGACAACTGGGGGGGACGGGCAACGTGGGGGCATCGGTGAGGGATTGCAAGTCTTGCTCCCAGCGGGGCCACCATTTTTGTAATTGTTGAACGATGTTACTGCCCGCTAGAATTTGACGAGGTTCAGGAATGACTTTCACCAATGAAGGGGTCGCCACCAGACGAAAATGTTCTACGAGGTGGGGGTCCTGACTAATTTCCAGAATTTGTAATTCGTAGTCATATCCGGCCAGTAAAGCCGCTAAGGAACGTCGAATATCCCGCACACTGTCCTGGGAATTAGGGCGGTCATCAACAAATAGCAGAAATTGCAATGAGACAGCAGACGCAGGCATGGGGTCAGGAAAAGTCGTCATTGCAATGCGTTTAACAAATAAACTGACAAAAGATAACCTAGTAATACTATAAAACGTTCTGCCATTACTAAACCTTTTAGGGGGTCATTGCGCGAAAATCGGCCTCGTATTGGTCGCGGGTCAGGGGTTGCTCTATCATTAATCCTTCGCCTCCTAAGACGGTTAGGGGGGTTCCTTCCACTAGCAGCCAAACCGGTTCACTGGGGTCAAGGCTGGATGCGGTGTAAACTATTTGCCCAAGGCGAGCAATCATGCTGCTGCTGCCCCCTCCTGCCGTAAATTCCTGGGAGAGATCGATGGTCACTCCTTGGGGGGTTTGGGTCACATTCAACAGACGGGTATTAGGCGGGATGGCGGTACTGCTATTGTTGGGGGCAGACTCGGAAAGTAGAGTGTTTAACGCTTGTTTGAGTTGCAGGGCCGGGGCTTGGGCCGGGTCAGTAAGATTCCGGGGGACAAAGGCGATCGCCGAGGCATCATCGGAGGAGGACGCTAACCAATAAACTTGGGCCTGCCCCGCTTTTGCCCCATCGGGTTGGGTGGGGGTGTCTATGTCAGACGGTGCTTTTTGGGAGAGATTATGGCTTGTCCACAGGGCAATTCCGGCTCCAGCCAGGGAGACAAACAGGGCAAAAGCCGCAAACCACGTCAGGGTTGCAAAGGGTTTGTTTTCACGCATAACGTTCTTACCATCATTTCCAGCAGTAGCCCTAGTCTAGCCCCTGCCCACCCTAATCACGACGCCAAAAAGGTCTGATGGGTGTCCACCAGACCCGTCGGTTTTGATTAGAGGAATGGGGGGTCCCAATGGATTGGGAGGTGATCAATGACCGTCACAGTCCCCTAAGCGAGGGCCGCCACTTTGGGCCACCGGCCAACGGTGTTCCCCATAACGCTTAATTCTTTCATCACTTCATCAAAGCGATCCGGCGTCAGGGATTGGGGACCATCGGACATGGCTTTAGCCGGATTGGGATGGACTTCAATCATCAGGGAATCTGTCCCAGCGGCGATCGCTGCCATGGCCATGGAGGGCACAAATTCAGATTTCCCGGTACCGTGGCTGGGATCGATCATGATCGGCAAATGGGTCAGGGAGCGTAGCACCGGCATCACGGACAGGTCGAGGCAATTACGGGTGTAATGGCTATCAAAGGTACGAATACCCCGCTCACAGAGGATGACATTGGGATTTCCCGCTGCCAAAATGTATTCCGCCGCCATTAACCAATCATCAATAGTGGCCGCCATGCCCCGTTTGAGGAGGACTGGCTTATCTTGGGCCCCCACCTTTTTGAGCATGGAGAAATTCTGCATATTGCGGGCCCCGATCTGGAGCACGTCCGCCACTTCGGCAATCATGTCCAAATCCGCCGCATCCATGACTTCGGTGATCACCCCGAGGCCAGTGGCTTCCTTGGCCGCTGCCAATAGCCCCAAAGCACTTTCCCCATGGCCTTGGAAAGCATAGGGGGATGTCCGGGGTTTAAAGGCGCCCCCCCGTAAAAACTGAGCACCGGCCGCCTTGACCCGCCGCGCCGTTTCCACAATCATTTCTTCGTTTTCCACGGAGCAAGGGCCAGCCACCACTGCCACCGGATGGTTTTTGCCGATCGCCACGGGGCCCGCAGGGGTATTGACGATCACTTCGCTGTATTCGCCGTGACGGTATTCCAAGCTAGCGCGCTTAAAGGGTTGTTCCACCCGCAGGACATCTTCAATCCAAGGGCTAATTTCTTGGATTTGTAGGGGATCTAACCCAGCGGTTTCCCCCACCAAGCCGATCACGACTTTGTGCTTACCCACAATTTTTTCCGGGGTAAGACCACGGCTCGAAAAGTCCTCATTAATGCGATCAATTTCTAGCTCTGGGGTGCCGACTTTCATCACGACGATCATGACAAATTTCCTCCTTCCTCAAATGGGTATTAACAATAAATTGTAGGTAACGAACGCGGATGCCGATTGTGATTTTAACGAAATTATTTAGAAAAATTAACCAAATAGTGAGGGGTTAGTTATTCTTCGCCGCTCGGGCTTCCTGGCGAGCATTGCGCCAAGCAGCGATCATTCGGCCCAGATTGAGACGAAACTCCGACCAGCCCCACCAACTACCAGGGATTGATTCTTCCCAGGAGGTGGAAAAAATGCCATAGCTCAATCCCAATACCCCCAGTCCAAAGAATAGGAGGCTAACGGCAAAGGCGACATAGTTGGGGATTTCTAGCCAATCATGACTCACAATCCAATAAAAAATGAAGAAGGAGGACATTCCCAGCGCCGTGGGAATCCCGGAAAATAGCGCCATTCGCCTAACCATCCGTCGGCTTACCACCTCGGGAATCCGGTCCTCATCCACTTTTCGGCGGGCTTTTTTCGCATTTTTGCCGCTAGGGGCAACGGGTTCCGGGGGCTTTTTTTCGATCTTTTTCTTTTTTGACTTGCGCTCAAAGGGGAGGTGATCGCGGCTGGAAGGATCAGGCATGGAAAATAGCGAAGAATGGAAAACAGGGTTAGCGGCGAATGCCTAAACGCTTAATTAACGATTGGTAGCGTTCCGGTTCACGGGAATTGATAAAGCCTAACAACCGTTTGCGACGGCCGATCATTTTTAACAACCCCCGACGGGAAGCATGATCTTTGGGATTGGCTTTCAGGTGTCCGGTCAGTTGGCTAATTCTTTCCGTTAAGAAGGCGACTTGGAGATCGGCAGACCCGGTATCTGTCTCGTGGGCTTGATACTCGGTCATTAATTCTTGTTTACGGGTTTGGGTTAAGGACATAGTCGTGTTGAAAAACTGGAATCGTACTGATTGTAAATTTCACTGCAATCTCTAACTATACCACGATCGCCAATCACTAACGCCCTGGGGGCAGGTCAACGGAAGATGTCTGAATTTCTAGACCCTTGCCAGGATGGGAGCGGGGAAAAAATTGTCTCTGCAAGGGTAGAGGTGATAAGTTGAGCTTATTTGCATAGACCAGGCTTGATGGGGGTGTTGTGGGGCACAAGGCTAAAATTTTAACGATGCAAGAATTAAAAACCATCGCCTTGTTAGTGACCATGGTGACCACCCAGGTGTTGGGGGATATCTGGTTAAGCCAGGGCATGAAGGTCCACGGCGCTGTCACGGACTACAGCCTAGGGGCGTTGTGGGGACTATTTCTGTATTTGCTCACCTCCCCGTGGATTGTTTTGGGGGTGGCAACCCTGATTTTTTCGTTATTTCTGTATTTTACAGCCACTTCCCGGTTGGATTTGAGCTTAGTGTTGCCTCTCTTTTCCTCCAGCTACATTCTCAATGCCCTCCTGGCCTGGGTGATGTTGGGGGAACAGGTCTCTAGCTATCGGTGGTTAGGCACGTTGATGATCGCCAGTGGGGTCTTTATTGTGGCCTGGTCGGAAAGTCGGGCCCGGTTGCGACGGCGTCGGGCTACACCCCCGGCCCCGGTAACCCCCCCCCGATCGCCAGTGGAGTCGGGGCGATCGCCGTTCTGGTTATTTCCCGTCGGTGTGGCCCTGTCGGCATCTAAGGTGTGGTTGGGCATTTTGATTCTAATTTTTACGGATTCAGCGGGGGATGTGCTGATTGCGCGGGGAATGAAGCAAATTGGCCCGGTCACCCTCCAATCCCCCCGCAAAATGTTGGCCTTAATCGGTCGTATTTTGTCCCATCCCTCGGTGCTATCGGGCATCAGTTGCCAGACCGTCAGTTTTGTCACGTTTATTTCACTCTTGAGTTGGACGGATATTAGTCTGATTCGGCCAGCGGGGGCGTTGGGGTATGTGATGAGTTTACTGGGGGCAAAATTTTGGCTCAAGGAACGGATCCCCCTGGCCCGTTGGTTGGGCATTGCCATTATTGCCACCGGCGTGGCCTTAATTGCCTTGGATGAAGCTAATTTAGTGGGGATCTTATTGCCCTTTACCCGCTGATTTTTCCCGCTGGCAATGGCCATGGCCACTGATATCCCTGGGTTTGATAGCGCACAGTCGAAACAAAAACAGGTACAATCATGGGATTGTTTTGCCATTCTGGCCCCTAAGGTAAATACGTGCGAACAGAACTCTCTCCCCCTCAGCCAAGGCCTGCGACCCTTAAACAGCAGGAATTACCCTTTACCCTCCAAGAACTCAAAGCAGCGATCCCAGCGGATTGCTTTGAACCCTCAGTAGGTCGCTCCCTGGCCTACTTTTTTTTGGACATTGGTTTAATTGCTGGGTTCTATGCCTTGGCGGCTTATTTGGACTCGTGGTTTTTCTACCCGATTTTTTGGTTGATCCAAGGAACCCTGTTCTGGTCGCTGTTTGTGGTCGGCCATGACTGTGGCCACGGATCGTTTTCTAAATCCAAAACGTTAAACAATTGGATTGGTCATCTTAGTCATACCCCCATTTTGGTGCCCTACCACGGCTGGCGCATTAGCCATCGCACCCACCACGCCAATACCGGCAATATCGACACCGACGAAAGCTGGTATCCGGTAACGGAAGCAAAATATGAGCAAATGCCTTGGTATGAAAAGCTTTTACGCTTCTACATCCCCCTCGTTGCCTATCCGATTTATTTATTCCGGCGATCGCCGAATCGGGCCGGCTCCCATTTTATGCCCAGCAGCCCCCTCTTCCGCCCCTCGGAAAAATGGGACGTGTTAACCAGTACTTTTTCCTTAATTGCCTTTGTGGGCTTCCTGGGGATTTTAACGGTTAACTTTGGCGGCTTATTTCTGCTCAAGTTTTACCTGATGCCCTACCTCGTCTTTGTGATCTGGTTAGACCTCGTCACCTTTTTACACCACACCGAAGACGACATCCCTTGGTATCGCGGCGACGATTGGTATTTCCTGAAAGGGGCCCTGTCCACCATTGATCGGGACTACGGTTTTATTAATCCCATTCACCACGACATTGGCACCCACGTTGCCCACCATATTTTCTCGAATATGCCCCACTACAAGCTGCGACGGGCGACGGAGGCCATTAAGCCGATTTTGGGAGACTATTACCGTTACTCCGGTGAACCCATCTGGAAAGCCTTCTTTAAATCCTATTGGGCCTGCCACTTTGTGCCCAACCAAGGATCAGCGGTGTATTATCAATCGCCGTCCAATCCGGGTCATGGGGCTAAATTACCGTAACGCACTCCCCAATAGACCGCAGCATGGCAGTCTCTAAAAGAAATCCCCTTCCTTTCGGGAGGGGATTTGCTGTATCGGTTTATCATCACCCCTACGTCGCGGATAAAGAGGTGGGAACACCATCGTAGGTGAACCCTTGTTTTTGACGAATAATACTTAACCCCGTTTGCAACGCATTCAGGCGATCGTCCATCCAATGTTCTTCGGGGATTAAGCCTGCAATGCCCAATTTTTCTAAGCGAGTGCGAACTCGGCCGGTGGCCCCCACCACAATGACGGCCCGCCCTGCATCCAAGGCTTCTTTGATGGCATTTTCGATAGCGAGGGAAGAGGTCACGCCAATTTTGGGAACTTCACTCAGATCCACTAATAAAACGTCATAGTTATCAATGGCACTGTGTTCCCTGGCGATCGCCTTGGCCACCCCAAAGATCATCGGGCCACTGAGATGGAACAGCAGTAGACGTCCGTTTGCTAAATCCAACGCCAACTTTTCCTCTTCATTAAGGACAATTTGGTCATCATCATCGGTAATCGCCTTAACGGCGTTGGATTGCAATTCCGCCAAATGGTCAATGGTCAGCACATTGGCAATGAAAACCCCCACCGCTACGGCAATCATTAAATCCACAAAGACCGTCAAAAGCACCACGGTGTAGACAATGCCCGCTGCTTTCCAGGAAATTTTGTGAACCCGGCTCAAAAAGCCCCAGTCAATGATACTAATGCCAACTTTCAGCACGATACCAGCGAGGACTGCCAGGGGAATCCCCGAGGTCAGCGGTGCGGCCCAGAGCATCACAACCAGCAAAAATAAGGCGCGGATAATCCCCGCAAGGGCGGTGCGCCCCCCGGCTTGAATACTGACCACACTGGCCGTCGTGGCCCCAGAACCTGCTACACCGCCACATAGCCCGGTGATCAAATTGGCGATCCCTTGACTGACCAATTCCTTATTGGATTTATGCTCAGTCCGGGTCAAACTGTCGCAGACTAAACAGGTGAGTAAACAATCAATGGACCCCACAATGGCTAACACCATGGCATTGACAAACATCAACCGTAGATTGTCCAGGGAAAAATACGGCAGTTGCAGCGCCGGTAAGCCCGGGGTAATCTCCCCAATGGTGGCGATCGTCCGGATTTCCATATTGCCTAGGAATAGCAAGGAAATGACCGTGCCAATGACCAACGCCGTTAATTGAGGCGGCAACACCCCTTTAAGCTGTCGGGGGTAGAAGAAAAGGATGGCGAGGGTTAACGTTCCCAATCCCACTTCCCACGGATTGGCATTGGTAAGCAGACTGGGCAGCGCCTTAATCACCCCAATCACCCCCCCTGGAGGAATGGCCTGGCCCAAAAAGGGTGCAATTTGCAGAAAGATGAGAATGACCCCAATGCCCGTCATAAAGCCGGAAATGACGTTGTAGGGCAACATGGTGATGTAACGCCCCAGTTTTAAAATGCCAAATAAAATCTGGAAACAGCCCGCCAGCATAATCACCGTAAAGGCCATGGCCAAACCCTGGTCTGGATTCTTGGCCATCAGTTCAGCAATCACGGCGGTGACAATGACCGTCATCGGCCCCGTTGGTTCAGAAATTAAACTGGGGGTTCCGCCAAAGAGGGCGGCAAAGAAACCGACTAGGATCGCCCCCCACATCCCCGCCGAGGCCCCGGCCCCGGAAGCAATCCCAAACGCGAGGGCCATCGGTAGGGCCACCACAGCGGCGGTGAGTCCCCCAAAAAGATCTCCTTTAAAATTACGAAAATGAATGGTGTTGGTTAGTTGCATGGGTCAACTGAAGACATTAGGTGAGCCGGGAGCAGTAAAAGTACAGTAGGAAAATATTGTTTTAAAAGCGGGATTTGCAGCAGCCTCTATCATAATCTCAATCCGTCCGTTCTTCGGGAGCTAATTTTGTTTCCCAAGGGCTGCTTCAGTCAATACATTTTACTTACTTGAACACAAAAAATCCCCGTCCCGGGGGACGAGGAAGATGCGGTTAATCACCATGAAACAGGGAAGGGGGGAATGCCAACTTCCGATGGTTAGACCCTGTTAGAACTGCTGCTTCGCTTTTTCAAAGGTGTTGACTAACTCATTCCAGCTTTTTTCCAAGCCGGTTTGGAGTTCTTCCCAGGCCGCTTCACTGGATTGTTGTAGATCATGCCATTTCCCCATCAGGGCATCTCGTTGGGCATGGAGTTCATCGACGGTTTTTTGATAATTGACATTGGCATCGGCCGCTTTTTCTCTGGCTTCTGCGGATATTTGGTCAATCTGGGCATTAAGCCGATCAATTTTTGCCCGGACTTTCTCTTGGTAAGCCTGTCGTTGGTCTTCGTTGACCGGCGTGGCCGGGGTACTGGGGGTTTGGGTGGGGTTTGCCATAATAATTTTGCTTGAATTCAATAAAAAGCGAGTCTTGGAATCACCAAAAATCTAAAGCTTGCCGCT
>JAYKHU010000237.1:0-8795 GCA_035285105.1 Synechocystis sp. | reverse complement strand
TGGGTCATTAAGCAAGGACTCGCGGACTTATTAACCCTCCAGGAACAGTTTCAACTGCCGTTATTAATGAGCTTTAATATTGTTAGTCGCCAGACGGAATCTGCAAATTTCTTGTCGTGGTTATTAGAAACTGTCAATGATCAGGGTGTTAAACCCAGTTCGGTTAAATTAGAAATTATCGAACGGACGCTATTTAGCCAAGATAGTTTATTGCCATGGATTCAACAATGTCGCTCCGAAGGGTTTTCCTTGGTTTTAGATGACTTTGGTACGGGCTATTCAAGTTTGCAATATTTGAACGAATACCAGATTGACCGGGTGAAAATTGATCGTTCTTTCGTCAAGGGCTTAGAAGAAAATCTAAATAGCCGTAGTATTTGTAAGGCGATTTTAAATTTAGCCCGCGGGTTAGAGATGAGCGTAGTCGCAGAAGGCATTGAAACCCAAGAACAATTAGAGATTTTACGGGGACTAGGGTGTGAATACGGCCAAGGTTATCTATTTGCTAAACCCTTACCCCTAGAGCAAGCCTTAGTAATTAAAAGTAATTTAGATTTTTAAGGGGGATACGTAGGGTAATCTATAATACTCAGTGGTTCCTGAGGTCAAAAAAATGTCATTGGTGCTGTTCTCCCGCCGCCTGGTCGGCCTAACCACTTCCCTATTGTGTTGTTTCCCTTTGTCTTCTGCTATGGCAAATGAATTATCAAAAGTCCTGATTGTGACCGGTGAAGGCACAGAACTCATTCCGACAACTCTCACCGAAGCCCAATTAGCGGTTGAAATTCAGGGCAAAACTGCGGGGCAAGTACAAAAGGCGATCGCCGAGCAGAGTAATCAGTTGGTGACGTTTTTGCAATCGCAACGGGTGGACAAGCTACAAACCCAGGGACTCCAGTTACGACCCAATTATGTTTATCTCAACAATAACCGCACCCTTGAGGGATATATCGGCACGAATACCATCAGTTTTCAGTATCCCAGCGACAAAATTGGCCAACTACTGGATAACAACGCTGTTAGTGCTGGGGCCAGTCGGATTGATGGTGTGCGGTTTCTATCCACTCCCCAGGCGATCGCCCTGGCACGTCAAAAAGCGCTGACCGCAGCCACCGCCGATGCCCAAAGCCAAGCCCAAACCGTGTTGGAGAGTTTGAATTTAACCCCCCAGGAAATTGTCAAAATTGCAATCAATCCGGAGCCGACGTTTCAACCCCCACCGATGCAAGCCTATGCCCGAGCCGCCTCCATGGCCGATGCTGCCCCTACCCCAATCATGGGGGCGGAGCAAACGGTAACCGCTAGGGTAACGTTAGAAATTACCTATTAACCGCTGCACGTTCATCAATGCCGGCTCAGGGTTACCGCTAGAATTAGGCTAAAAACGGTTTCAGGGTTTCCACCACCGATCGCCCGAGGGCCTGTAAATGGTAGCCCCCTTCCAGTCCTAGTACCAAGCGGGGACATAGCGCCAGTAAATAGTGACTCATCATGCCGTAATCCGCCGGTGTCAGGTTCATATAGGCCAGGGGATCGGCTTGGTTGGCATCGTAGCCGGCACTCACCAACAACAGATCGGGGTTAACCTGGGTCAAAAACGGCATCACCTGGTCTTCAAAGGCGGTTTCATATACCTGCCCGTCGCCCCCGGGTTGGAGGGGAATGTTGAGAACATTGTTAAACTTGCCCCGATCACCAGCCTGACCGGAGCCAGGATAACAGGGAAATTGGTGTAGGGAACAGTAGAAAATATGGGGATTATTTTCCACAAGGGCTTCCGTGCCATTACCGTGGTGGACATCCCAATCCAGAATGGCCACGGTGTTGATCCCGGGTTGTTGCAGGGCATAGTGGGCGGCGATCGCCACATTATTAAGCAAACAAAACCCCATGCCGGTTTCCTTGAGGGCGTGGTGACCGGGGGGACGGGCTAAAACAAACGCCGGTTCCGGGTGTTGCAAGACATGATCCACACCGTCGAGCCAGCCATTCACCGCCAACCGCGCCACGTCATAACTCTGGGCAGAAACCGGCGTATCCATATCCAGGGAGCCGCCGCCCCGTTCTGCCAATTGCTTGAGGGCGTTGAGATACCCTAAGCTATGACACTGCAAAATGTAAGGATTGGGATTGCGATCGCCTAGAGGAGTCGGATGCTGCCAATGGAGGTAATTAGCCCCGGGCATTTGTCGTAGGGCCGCGGCGATCGCCGTTAATCGCGCCGGACATTCGGGGTGGGTGGGGCCGGTATCGTGGGCCAGAAAAGCGTCACTGTAAATAATGCAGACCATGGTGAAACGTAGAAATCTTCAAGCAGCAAGCACTGCCATGGTGTTTATCCCTGACCTTGAGACAACTCGCTTTCTCCCATCGATGCAATGTCCGCCTAATGCTATTCTAGGTAGGGTATTAAACAAAATTAATATCGAGGCAATCTAAGCCATGCAAGTTAATAATCTAGGCTTTATAGCAAGTATTTTATTCGTGTTGGTACCAACAGTTTTTCTGTTAATTCTGTTCATCCAAACCGATAAACAAAGCCAGGGCTAAGTCCTGTTTTGATCGTCGTAATACTCAGTGGAGATGGGGCAAGTCGTATTACCCCATCTTTTTTGAGCCATCAATGTAGGTCAGTGAGGGTCTACAGACCTTCTTTTCGGGCCAGAAGCACCGGACAAGGGGCATTTACCCGGATATAGTCCGATAATGAGGTTCCCAATAGGCGGTCCAAATCCGGCAAGCTTTTGGCAATGGAGGGACGGCGATCGGGGGAACCGAGCAGCATTAAATCCACATTGTAATCTTCGGCTAATTCGCACAGTTTTTCGCCAGGTTTCCCCCCAGTAACGGTGCAACGATACGCGATACCCAAACGTTTTGCTTTGGCGATCGCCGGAGCGAGGACGGGATTTTCTTCAATCTCCTGGCGGGATAGGGGCAATAAATCCGGCTTGAGATCGGGATTGACCCGGGCTAACACCAACTCCCCTTCGGGATAATCCCGCAGTAAATGCAGCGCCAAATCCAACGCATATTCCGCCGCCGCTGACTTGTCGAGGGCCACCATCACCCGCTTAATGCGTTTGACATAAACGTCATCCTTAACCAACAGCATCGGGTGGTTTGTCAGTTGAAACACGTATTGACTAACGGAATTTTCCAAAATCGCTTCGAGGCGTTTCAACCCCCGGGATCCCATAATGATCAAATCCGCATCGATTTCATTGGCAACGTCACACACTGTCCCCTTGGGATCCCCCTGACGCAGTACGGTGGAAACTTTGCTGGGATCGATGGCAATATCTTCCATCAAGCTCGCCAAAATTCTGCCCCCCTCTGCCCACTTATCCGTGAAGGCTTCTGTGGTGATTTGGGGTGGTACCACATGCAAGATGGTGATCGACGCTTTTTGAATAGCGGGAAAATCCATCAGGGCTTTGAGCATTTCTTGGGTTTGGGCAGTTCCCGAATCCGCATATAAAATTTTATTAAGCATAATCCATTGAGTTCCTTTAAGTTGTTGTTAACAGCATTTATTCAGTAATCAGCCCCGTTAAGCCTGATTAAATAACGCGTTTCCTTTTTCAGAATACTGCGAATCTAGGCTGAGAAATTTAACAACTTATTACGGGAAAACGTTCGCCAATAACAAACTGAATCACGCTTACCCAGGGCATCCAACGCCCCCAAAGGAACCAGGATTTAGGGAACCGGGCGCAGACGACTCACTTTCAGGGTAAACGTCCCTCCCCCTGTCGCAGCGAAGGTTTTGACCCGAACAATGTACCCTCCCGATTCTTGGATGCGGGCAAAGGCGAGGGAATGGGTGCCCCCCTCGGTACTATCATCGTTGGCAACAACCGTTGAACCATCGTCGGCCAGTAACATCACAATGGTGTCGAATTCATCGGACTGCACATCGATCGCCACTTGATCCCCAGCGGCTAGCTGAACACGGTAATCCCGGGCAAAGCCCCCTTCGCCGGTGGGAATATCCGCTAACGATAGGCGATCGGTAATGGTTTGATTCGGGGTCAGGGGAATGGGGTTATATATTGGTTGAGCCAGTATTTGCAGTGGCCCACTCCCAATGGCGATCGCCATAAAGATTAAAAAGCGCTTAAGCGGGAAACCCCAAACCATACTCCCTGCCGGTAGACCCTAGAGGCGATACATAATACTGTCACCGTGGCTATCGGTGCCACAGGTGTAGAACAAGTCGTAGAGATTGCCTAAATAACAAACTTCTTCCATTTGCGGCGGTGAACTTTTCCACGGTTTGGGATTGCCATAGGCATAGAATGCCTCTACCCCATCAATGCCATAGCGGGCCGCAGCGGGAATTAACTGACTGGCGGAACGGCGATAACGGGCCGGATGGGCTAACACCACCAGTCCCCCCGCCCGGTGGAGGGTGCTAATCACCGTTGTCACCCTTTCATAGCCGTCCTTGGGGCGATCGCCGGTTAAGTAGGGGGCGAGGTCGGGGTGGTCGGGGTCAAAATCGTACCCGAGGATATGAACTTCTGTGCCATCCAGATCGGCGGTAATTTCTATACCTGACCACAGTTTGGGCTGAAGGGATGGAGAGTTAGTCTGGTCTGCCAACCAACGCTGGGCGGTTTGGTAACCCATCACGGAATGATGATCGGTGATGGCGAGTCCCCGTAAACCCTGTTGAACCGCCTGCTGGATCAATGACTCCGGGGTCATTCTGCCGTCGGAACAGTTGGTGTGGAGGTGGAAATTGTAGAATTCTGGGCAACTAGAGGGGGTCAAGGATTCCCAGACCGTTGTGAGTGGGCGGTCTAGTTGTTGAGACTTCAAGGAAAGAAGATTATTCACCATAACTTTTGGCCGTCCTGACAACGATGGGCGCTAAACATAAATTTGACCCATCTTTCGACCACAATAACAAAACTTTACAAAAAAAGGGGGTATTGGCCACGTCACCCTGACATTCCGGTGGGCGCGGCCAGGTTCTTTCCTCCAATGGCGCCGAACCCGCTATGATTTTAGATAAAAAAAACACTGATGTCCGACTAGGTTACATTGAGGAAGACTAAATCTGGATTCCATCCTGCATTTCATTTAATTAGAAATCTCAATCTTTGGGGATTAAATGAGATGGATCGATTTTCTGAGCATACCATCGAGGGAGTAAGCCCCGTGAATTTTTCCTTGGCTGTAAGCAAA
Source organism: Synechocystis sp. (assembly GCA_035285105.1). Lineage (GTDB taxonomy): Bacteria > Cyanobacteriota > Cyanobacteriia > Cyanobacteriales > Microcystaceae > Synechocystis. The sequence goes on along the minus strand of JAYKHU010000237.1, from coordinate 3,599 downwards.
TCTGTGATTTAAGGTTGGGAGTCTATGGAATCAGCCACCATGTCTTTTCCCATTAGCAAAACCCAGTTTTTGGCAGGTTTGCACTGTCCTAAACGGCTTTGGCTCTCGATTTGTAAACCCGAATATGCCTCTCCCACGTCCTTTGCCGACCAGCAACGTCTCAAACAGGGGGAGGCGATCGGTTTGGCGGCCCGGGAAGCCTTCCCCGATGGCGTTCTCATTGAGGGCAGTTTGAAACATGCGTTAGAGCAAACGTGGGAATCAACTGTGGTCGGGGTTGAGGTCAACTGTCTCTTTGAACCGGTCTTCATTTATGACGATATTCTGGTTCGCTGCGACATTCTGCGACGCCTGCCATCGGGTCATTGGGAAATTGTTGAAGTGAAATCAGCGACGAAGCTGAAAGATGAACATATCGCCGACCTCACCTTACAGCACTATGTTTTAGAAGGACTTGGGTTAACGATCGAGAAAACCAGCTTGATGGTGGTTAACCCCACCGCTAGAAATTGGCGGGCCGTTGAGCAACGCTTTAATCTCCACGACGTAACGACAGCGGTGTTGCAATGGCGGCAACAGCTACCCCAAAAGCTGCACCAATTTCGGGAATTGTTGAAGGTTCCTACCGCGCCCATCGTTCCCATTGGCAACCATTGCGATCGCCCCCATCCTTGCCCCTTTAAAGGCCATTGCTGGCAGGATGTGCCCCGGGTTTCCGTCTTTGACATTCCCCGTTTATCTTCGGATAAGTTGCAACAATTATTGACCGCCAATATCTTACATCCCCAGGATATTCCCCCGGAGTTTCCCCTCAGCCCCGCACAAAAAAACTTTGTGCAACGGATATTGGAGGACCGGGCCGACATTGATCAGGCCTTAATCCAATCATTGTTTTCTAAGTTGGTTTATCCCCTTTATTTTTTTGATGTCGAAACCCACAGCAGCGTCATCCCCCGCTTTGCCGGACTCCATCCCTACGAACGCTGCGTGTTTCAATTCAGTTGCCACCGTCTGGATGCCGATGGTCATTGTCAGCATTTTGAGTATCTTCACTCCCAACCGTCGGATCCCCGCTTACCCCTCCTGATGGCGTTGCTAGCTCACATTGGGGATCAGGGATCGGTGGTGGTCTATAACCTTTCATTTGAAAGGGGGGTCCTACAACAATTGGCGGTGGCCTATCCGACCTATGCGCCCCAAATCAACCAGATTATCGATCGCCTTTGGGATTTGCAGGTGGTGTTTAAAAAAGCCTATATTCACCCAGGCTTCCAGGGGTCCTGTTCCCTTAAAAAAGTTTTGCCGGTGCTGGTGCCGGAACTCTCCCACCAGGACTTAGCCATTCAAACCGGTAGTGATGCCCCCCTAGTGTGGGAACGCTTACTGGACTGCGATAACGAACTGGAACGGCAGGAAATGATCGATCAACTCCGACAATATTGTCGGCTCGATACCCTCGGCATGGTGGAAATTTACCGGGTGTTACAGCAATTTCTTGGCAACACCTCAGGCCCCAATCCCTAATCCCCAATCCCTAATCGGCTTCCCCCGCATGGTAAGAACTGCGGACTAAGGGGCCAGACCGCACATGCCCAAACCCTAACTCTTTGGCGATCGCCCCGAGGTGGTCGAATTCCGCTGGCGTCCAATATTTCTGCACGGGTAAATGGGCCAAGGATGGCTGCATATACTGGCCCAACGTGAGGCGATCGCAGCCCACAGCCCGCAAATCTTTAAGGGTTTGAATGATTTCCGCTTCGGTTTCCCCGTGGCCTAACATTAGCCCTGATTTTGTAAAAATCTCCCCATCCGCTTCCTTCACCCACCGCAATACCGCCAAAGAACGGTGATATTTCGCCCCCCGCCGGACTTTTCCCTGGAGCCGTTCCACCGTTTCGACATTGTGGTTATAGCAGACCGGTTTGGCCGCGGTGACCTGTAGAACCCGAGACTTTTGCCCCGTTTCTCCTTCTTTACCACCCCAAAAATCCGGCGTTAACACTTCAATGGCCGTGTGGGGATTCTCTTGGCGAATCTGTTCCATCACCGTCACAAACCAACCGGCGCCGCCATCGTCTAGATCGTCCCGGGCCACAGCGGTTAAAACGACGTATTTGAGACCCAATAATTGCACTGCTTCCGCCACTTTACGGGGTTCATCCCCATCCAACGGCATCGGCGCATGACCCTTATCCACTTGGCAAAAACCACAGGCCCGGGTGCAGACAGGGCCCATCAGTAAAAAAGTCGCCGTTTTTTGGGCATAGCATTCCCCCCGGTTGGGACACCGGCCTTCTTCGCAAATCGTATGAATTTGGCGTTGTTTAATGATTTGCTGTACCGTCGATAGCTCACTGGCTTTACCAATCGGTCTTTTGAGCCAGGGGGGCAAACGCTGAGGCACAGGGGGAGGGGCAGGGACAGACATCGAGACAAGGAAGGAATGAAACTCTGTCTATTGTATGGGAGCATTATCAAAATTTCTTGGATGGATCACCCCCCCAAGGCTAAAATAGGGCGACGTTAACCGGAACTTAGTCTAGGGCGTCACCTTTGATCCCCGACTCGTTAAAGTCAATTTAAAGACAATAATAGTCATTATTTCCCCCAAAGTTGTCCTAGACCGTGTCCCTGGCAGACTCCCCGCAGTTTCCTATTCGTGAATTTCAAGAGATGTAAATTATGCCCCAGGCTTGTGTAATTGGGTTAGGACGATCCGGGATCGCGGCGGCACGGGTTCTGAATCGGGATGGCTGGACTGTGACCCTGTCTGACCAGGCTGAGAATGACGCCTTAAAACAGTTGGGCGCACCGTTAATCCAAGAAGGCATTACCCTCAAGCTGGGGCATCGCTTAAACCCGGATCAGGAGGGGTGGCCCCAACGGGTGGTGGTTAGTCCTGGGGTGCCGTGGGACTTGCCGTTATTAGTGGAGGCGCGATCGCGGGGTATTGAGGTGATGGGGGAGTTGGAACTGGCGTGGCTTTCCCTCAACTCCGTTCCCTGGGTGGGCATTACGGGAACCAATGGGAAAACCACCACGACCTCTTTAGTGCAGGCCATTTTTCAAAAGGCGGGGTTAACAGCACCGGCCTGCGGCAACATTGGTTACGCGGCCTGTGAACTGGTGTTACGGGAGCAGCCCTACGATTGGATCATTGCGGAAATTAGCAGCTATCAAATTGAATCCTCTGCCACCCTGGCGCCACAAATTGGACTCTGGACGACTTTTACGCCGGATCACCTCAGTCGTCACAAAACCTTAGAAAATTATTACGCCATTAAAGCCAGCTTATTGGCTCGCTCCGCCATCCAAGTCTTAAACGGTGATGATCCCCACCTGTACGCCCATGCGCCCCAGCGTTATCCTGACGCCCATTGGACCAGTACCCAGGGAAAAGAACATTTACTGTGTCATCCCAAACAAGGGGTCTATTTGCAGGACAACTGGATCAATGCCTTTGGGGAATTAATTGCGCCGATTAATTTATTTAAAATGCCCGGCCGCCATAATCAGCAAAATCTTTTGATGGCGATCGCCGCCGCCCGTCTAGCGGAAATCGATAAGAAAGCGATCACGGAAACGTTATTAACCTTTAC
>JAYKHU010000236.1:0-3915 GCA_035285105.1 Synechocystis sp. | reverse complement strand
CTAATAACCACGACAAGAAATTTGCAGATTCCGTCTGGCGACTAACAATATTAAAGCTCATTAATAACGGCAGTTGAAACTGTTCCTGGAGGGTTAATAAGTCCGCGAGTCCTTGCTTAATGACCCAATCCCCAATGGGAATGATTAAGTCTGACGCTTCTGCAAGGCTAATAAATTGATCGGGGGGAACGAAGCCGCGTTTGGGACTATGCCAGCGAATTAACGCTTCAAACCCCTCTAATTGTCCCCCTTGAATATGGTATATGGGCTGATACACGAGGCGAAATTGTTGATCATTAATGGCATCTCGCAATTCCCCTTCCAGGCGAATTAAGTCTACAGCTCCTTTGATCCGTTGCTCCAGGCACAGTTTGGGCTGAGGCGTCAGGCTGGGAATAATCGGCTTGGGTGCTGTTTGACCCCGGAAGTTAGTGGTTTCAGACCGGAAACTATCCATAACCACCAATAACAACAGCCGCAAAATGGGATCGGCAGCTTCCAGACGTTGACTAACCTGTTCTGGAGTCACCACGGACAAAATACAGTCGCTGAGGGCGCTGGCGGAAGCCGAACGGGGTTTCCAATCCACTAGGGCCAGTTCCCCAAAGAGTCGTCCGGGTTCTAAAACGTTCAACACCAGGCGATCGCCATTGACCACCGTCCAAATTTCTACCTGTCCTTCTTCGACGATGTAGGCATAGTTACCTTCGTCCCCTTCACTAAAAATTAGCTCTCCCGCTTGGTAGTGACGGGTCATAAGGAAAGAGTTCGGCGCATTCATAGGCATTGGGGAAAGGAGTGAGATTACGTTAGAGCAGCAAAGCGTTTTAGTAGTAGGGCAGGAATAATGACCAAGGCCCCTATGCTAATACAAATTAGGCTTTGGATACTGTTGAGGGGATGGGTGGAAAAAAGCCCATTCATCAAGGACATTTGACTAAACAAAAATTGGCTAATCACCACACAGAGCACCCCGATCGCCGGAACGTAGGCAATGGACTCAGTTTTGCTCCGTAAGGTGGCCCAAAGGGAGGGAATAAATTTGCTAATACTCAGTAAATAGAAGGTTTCCGCCGCCACCAAGGTCAACACCGCCATTGTCCGAGCTAGATCAATATTGTCTGTTTTTTGGAAAGTCAGCTCAAACATGCCAAAGACAACCAAGAGATTGAAGAAACCAATGATGCCAATGCGCCAGAGCAATTGGGGCGTTAACAGGGGTTCATGGGGCGGACGGGGCGGCCGTTGCATGGTTTTATCAGCTTTCGGCTCAAAGGCGAGGGTGGCACTGAGGGCGACGGAACTGACCATATTGACCCACAAAATCTGCACCGGCAAAATGGGCAGGACTTCCAACAGCAAAATCCCGGCCATAATGGTCAGGGCTTCCCCTCCATTGACCGGCAAAATAAAGCCAATGGTTTTGAGTAAATTACGGTAGACGGTGCGCCCTTCCTCCACGGCGGCTTCAATGGAGGCAAAATTATCATCGGTGAGGATCATGTTGGCCGCTTCCTTCGCTACCTCGGTGCCCGTAATGCCCATGGCAATACTGATGTTAGCTTTTTTGAGGGCCGGGGCATCATTGACCCCATCTCCGGTCATGGCCACCACTTCCCCTTTGGCTTGTAGAGCCTCCACTAAGCGTAATTTTTGTTCTGGGTCCACCCGAGCAAAGACATTACTGGTTTCGACAGCGTTGGCCAGTTCGGTTTCTGCCATGGCAGCGAGTTCTTGCCCGGTAAAAACAGGGGCATCTCCTACGGGACTGATGCCGAGTTGTTGGGCGATCGCCTGGGCTGTGACGGCATGATCACCGGTAATCATTTTGACCTGGATGCCGGCAGTTTGACAGGCTTTGACTGCACTGATGGCCTTGGGACGGGGGGGATCAATCATACCTTGGAGGCCGAGAAAAACCAGACCCGTTTCTAGATCCGAATGATTTAATGTCTGTTGTTCGGCGGTTACGACTTTTTGGGCAAAGGCCAACACCCGTAATCCTTGGGCTGCCATGGTCTGCATCGTGGCCGTGATAGTATCCCGCTGGCTTTGATCTAAAGCGTTGATGCTGTTTCCCTGCCATTGGCGATCGCACCGTTGAACCACTGCTTCCACCGATCCCTTGAGGTAAATGCAATGCTCCCCGCTGGAACGTTGGTGCAATGTCGCCATATATTGAAATTGCGATTCAAAGGGGAGGGCATCCAGACGGGGTTGGGACTGCTCTAGGGCTTGGCGATCACCGCCTGCTTTTTGGCCCGTCACAATTAACGCTCCTTCCGTGGGATCCCCCGCCACCGTTAACTGCCCGTCGTGGACTTGTAAATGGGCATCGTTGCACAGAAATCCACAGAGCAAGCAATCTTTGAGGGCAGGATGTTGATCCAGGTCAACGGGTTTGCCTTGGTGTAGAATCTCTCCCTCGGCGTCATAGCCGACCCCCGTCACATCATAGAACTGCTCCCCCGCCCAAATCTGCTGGACAGTCATCTGGTTTTCCGTTAACGTACCGGTTTTATCCGAGCAAACAACGGTAGTACTGCCCAGGGTTTCCACTGCGGGTAATTTACGGATGATGGCGTGGCGCTGAGCCATGCGATTGACCCCGATCGCCAGGGTAACGGTAACCACGGCGGGGAGACCTTCGGGGATGGCACTGACCGCCAGGGCCACAGCGGACTTAAACCCGTCGGCCCAATGACCCCCTTTACCGATCACCACCGCAAACAAGGCCGTTGCCAGGGTTAAAATGCCATAGAGCAATGTTTGGCTAAATTTCTCGATTTTGCGGGTCAGAGGGGTTTCCAGGCTGCCGCTTTTAGCCATTAACTGCGAGATGCGCCCGGTTTGGGTTTGATTACCGATCGCCACCACCAAACCCCGACCTTGCCCAGCGGTGATTAAACTACTGGCGTAGGCCATATTGTGGCGATCGGTCAGGGGAGTATCAGCATAAAGGGGATCTAAAGATTTCTGTACCGGCAACGATTCTCCGGTTAAGGCCGCTTCACTCACCTGCAAATCCCGAAGTTGGATCAAACGTAAATCCGCTGGCACCTTATCCCCCGCCGTTAGGAGCACCAAATCCCCCGGCACTAATTCCCGCGCATTGAGCCGTTTTTTTTGACCCCCCCGTAGGACAGTTGCCTCCGTAGAGACGGATTTAGCCAACGCGGCAAGGGTATTTTCGGCTTTGGATTCCTGCAAAAAGCCAATGATGGCATTGATTAACGTCACCCCTAAAATTACCCCCGCATCTACCCAGTCCCGCAAAAGCAGGGTGACCCCCCCAGCCACCAAAAGGATATAAATCAACGGTTGTTTAAATCCCAAGAGGAACCGCTCTAGGGGACTTTTGCCGGTTTTGCTGGTCAGTTCATTGCTGCCGTAGCGTTCCCGTCGTAGGGGAATCTGTTCCGGGGTTAATCCCTGCCCGCCATCCGTTTCTAAACAGGACACCAGATCGGCGATCGCCATTTGATGCCAGGGATGTTCCGAGGGGGGGAGGGAAGGGGTCATACCGAATTTCGCGAGGCCGCTGCCAATGAGTCTAATAGGTTCAAACCGAAGACAGAATGGCCTTGGGCATCCAGGGGAGGGCTATAGCTCACCATTACCGCTGGGGGAGTAGTCGGTAGACAGGCTAGCATAACCCCACTCACCCCCGACTTACAGCTAAATCCCGTCCGTTGAAAAAACGGTTGGGACAGTTCATACAGTCCGGAATGGGCTAGGGTCTGTTGCACACTGCGAGTGCTTTCCGAAGTCAAGGGCAAGGCCGAGGCTTGCAACATTAACCCCAATTGACAGACATCGTTAATCCTGCCGGATAAACAACAGATATGGTTGTAGGTATCTAGAGCCAGGGCGGGATCCTGGAGGGTTTTCTTCTCTGCCATTAAAGTGGCGATC
>JAYKHU010000235.1:0-4874 GCA_035285105.1 Synechocystis sp. | reverse complement strand
GCCACATGGACCGCAAAGTTCATGCGGTCATCTAAACGACGAAAGGCGGGATCGGTTTTACGGTCAGGTTTGCGGGGCCAACGGGGAGGCATGGGGCACTATTGCGGAGTAAATAACAAGCCTTTATTTTAGCGGACGAATGGCAGACCACCAGCAGAATTGGCGATCGCCGGTGCTTGAAACCCTTAAATTTTCGCGCCTTCTATAATTGAAGTCACATCTGATTTGTTGACTTTGCGATCCCTTCCCTATGCCCCTGCCCCGTCTGATTACCATTGTTTTGGGTCTAAGTGTCATTTTTGGGATGGTGATTTGGCTGATTGATACCATTCTCCGACTCTACGCCCAAGTCTCATGGACATCACCCTTTTTAGCAAATATCCTCATTTTGCTATTAATTGGGCTTTTAGGGTTATTAATTTACGCATTCTTTTATTACTTCAACCTCTCCCGCCAGAAAAGGGCGACCCCTGCCCAAAAACGGCGCCGGATTAAACTCCCGGCTCAAAAAACAGAAACAGCGGCGGCTAACCTCCAGGCGGTGCGGCGACAGGTGCAGCAAATCCAAGACCAGGTGGCACAACGGGCGTTGCTGGAAAAGTCCCGGTTAATTGAGGCCCAGTTACAGCGGGGCAATTTAAATTTAGTGGTGTTCGGAACGGGCAGTGCGGGTAAAACCTCGTTGGTAAATGCCCTATTGGGGGAAATTCAGGGGGAAACTGGGCCCACCATGGGCACCACGATCGCCGGGGAGAAATATTACTTGTACCTGAGTGGGGTCAGTCGGGATCTCGAAATTACCGATACCCCAGGCATTTTGGAAGCGGGGGTGGCGGGAACGGAACGGGAAACGGCGGCGCGGCAGTTGGCGACGGAGGCGGATTTACTCCTATTTGTGGTGGACAATGATTTGCGGCAATCGGAGTATGAACCATTGCGAGGCTTGGCCAAAATTGGTAAGCGGTCATTACTGATTTTGAATAAATCCGATCTGTATCCCGAGGATGAATTAGCGGTACTACTGCAAACCCTGCGGCAACGGGTGAAGGGCTTTATTCCCCCGGAAGATGTGGTGGCGATCGCCGCCAGACCCCCGGATGTGCAAATTCAGCCAGGACTATTAATGAAGCCTGATCCCGAAATTGACCCCTTGGTGAAACGGTTGGTGGCGGTGCTGCGGAGTGAAGGGGATGATTTGATGGCGGATAATATTTTGCTGCAATCCCAACGGTTGGGGGACGAGGCCCGACAGTTGATTGAAAAACAACGGCAACGGGAAGCCCTGAAAGTGATTGACCGTTACCAATGGATTGGGGCCGGGGCGATCGCCGTGACCCCCCTCCCGGTGGTGGATTTGTTGGCAACCACGGCCATTAATGCCCAGATGGTGGTGGAAATTGGGCGGGTGTATGGCTGCGACATCGACGGCGATCGGGGCAAGGAGTTGGCATTGTCCTTGGGCAAAACCTTTGTGGGGTTGGGCATCGTCAAAGGCGCAGTGGAATTGTTAGCCCAGGCGTTACAGTTCCAAGTGACCACCTACATTGTCGGCAAGGCCATCCAAGGGGTGACGGCGGCCTATTTAACCCGCATTGCAGGGAAAAGTTTTATTCAATATTTCCGCCAGGATCAAGATTGGGGGGATGGCGGCGTGTCCGAAGTGGTGCAACAACAGTTTCAACTCAGCCGTAAGGATGAATTTATCCAAGCCTTTGTTAAGCAGGCGATCGCCCAGGTGGTGCAGCCCTTAGAAGATTTGTGGGAAAAAGAAGCGGCGATCGCCGAACCCGGGGAACCTTTGCCAGAATTAAAAGACTTAACCCCTTTAGAGGCAGAATATCTACCGGAAACGTTACCCGACCCGGAACCCCACCGCGCCCGTTATGGGGATTGGCATACCCCTAGCCGTCAACGGGATGAGTGGTAGATACTGGGAAGGATTTCGGCAATTATTCATCCCCCATCGATTGTTTGCAATGGCGCAGGCCCCGTTTCACTAATCCCTATGGACTGGATTTTATACCTATTGTTAACGACACTATTTTATGTGTACCGTTTAGTCAGATTACGGGCCAAAACGGAGCAGGAACGCATCGGTTCAACGCCGGTCTTTTTCTCGGTTTTGGGCTTCTTTGCCATTTTTGAATTTGTCTTTGTCGATTCGTTATTTAAGTTGCCATTATTTCACGGGTTTGGCTTAATAGTTTCCTGTGGTTTAGCCTTGTCAATTTATATTTACCTCCGCAATTTAAAACAGGATATTGAATCTATTTTTTTTAAGCTAGTGCGCCAAAGTGAGGGCAAGGTAAGTATTTTAACCTTTATGCAACGCACCAATATGAGCAAGGATGAGGCGATCGATTACTTAGACGCCAAGTTAGATGAATTTTCCGGCACCACCTATGAAACCATGGGAAATATCTATTATGAATTTGAACGCTGGTAGGGATTCCTGTTTTTTAAAATTACTATTTTTTAAAGTTAATTGTCTAACCTCTAAATAGATAAGTACCTAGTTGCAATCAAATAGAAGACTGTTTTTGTGCTCGATCCCCCCAGCCCCCCTTGCCAAGGGGGGTGCCGATAGGCGGGGGGATCTTACAATTTTCAACCCCTGTCTACTTAAGCCATGAAACGTCTATTGTTGGCCCTGATTCACCTCTATCGCTCTGTTATTTCTCCGTTATTTCTCCCTACCTGCCGCTTTCAGCCCACCTGTTCCCAATACGCGTTGGATGCCGTTGAACAATTTGGGGTTTGGCGGGGCAGTTTGTTGGCTATTAAAAGAATCCTACGCTGCCACCCCTTTCACCCAGGGGGCTACGACCCAGTCCCGTCCTCGGACTCTGAACCAAACAAGTAACGACCCCTTGGTATAATTGCCTAGCGCATTGAGATCGCACCAAAAAACGTATATCTAGGATTGTTGAAGGGTTCGTCATGAAAACTGCATGGGTGTTTCCGGGGCAAGGGTCCCAGTCCGTTGGCATGGGGGTCGATTTAGCTACAACGGCGATCGCCACCGTCAAATTTCAGCAGGCCGACGCCATTTTAGGATGGTCAGTGCTGGAACGGGTGCAAGGGGATGAAGCAACGCTCGCCAAAACCCAATACACCCAACCCTGTTTGTATGTGGTGGAGGCGATTCTCATTGACCTGTTGAAAGATCAGGGTTATCAACCGGATTACGTGGCGGGACACAGTCTCGGGGAATATTCTGCTCTCTATGCCGCCGGGGTATTTGATTTTGCCACGGGTCTCAATCTGGTCAAACAACGCTCCGAAGTGATGGCCAATGCCCAGGGGGGAATGATGGCCGCCCTGATGAAGTTTGATGCCGAGCAGCTAACCACGGCCTTAACCGATAACGCTGATGTGGTGCTTGCCAATGATAATAGTCCCGAACAAGTGGTCATTTCCGGCACAGTGGCGGGGGTGGAAGCTATCCTCGCCTCCGTTAAAGCCCGTCGGGCCGTGCCCCTCAAAGTCTCAGGAGCATTCCATTCAGTCTTCATGGCCGATGCCTCCCAAGCCTTCACCGCGACCTTAGAAACCTGCACCTTCCAAAATGCCACGATCCCTGTCCTCTCCAATGTAGACCCTACCCCCAGCCAAGACGGCGATCGCCTAAAAGCGCGATTAATCCAACAAATGACTGGTTCCGTGCGCTGGCGAGAAACCATGCTAGCCCTACCAGACCTGGGGGTAGAAGCCTATTGGGAAGTGGGTCCTGGAAAGGTGTTGACCGGTTTGTGTAAACGAACTTGCTCGGATTTGGTATTAAAGAATATTGGCCAATTAGCAGATCTGTCCGAAGGGAATCCCTAGCAATCCCTGACTGATCCTAGCCGTTCTGCCCGCTGGCATGCCCCTTTCGTCAACATTCCATCAAAGAAGTTTGTTCGCCCTCCAAATTCCTTTAAGATGTAACGAAGAAAGCAATCATTTTGACGGGTTTGCAGAATCCGGAGCTTCGCTCTCACTGTTTTTCATCATTTCTCGAAGGAGAGTCTACCGTGTCCACCCACAAGATTCTGGTCATCGATGACAGTAAAGTTATCCGTATGCGGGTGCGGGATATGTTGCCCCAGGGTAATTTTGAGGTACTGGAAGCAAAGGATGGCCTAGAAGGGTTTAACCTCATCCGCAGTGAGCGCCCCAACCTGATCATGTTGGACTTTTTACTCCCCAAAATGAGTGGTTGGGAAGTGTATCAGTCCGTTCAAGACGATCTCGAATTAAAAGCGATTCCCCTGGTGTTGATGTCCGGGCGTAAGGAGGAAGTCCTCGAAAAAATCCCCGAACCCTTTGAGTATTTTGCCTTTGTCGAAAAACCCTTTGAACAACGGGAATTGGTGGCGGCGATCAAAGAAGCCATGGTCAAGGCTAAAAAACACGCCAAGGTTACAGAGGCCCCGGTGGTAGCCACAGCGACGGCAACCGCTGGGCCTTCAGGGGATTTAGCTGGGGAAGTCCAACAGCTCCGGGAACAGGTGAGCAAATTGTCGGGCGAAGTAGACCACCTCAAAAAACAAGTCGGTCAGTTGGTCAACTTTATCAAACAACGCTTGTCGTAAATTTTTGTTAACGATTGAGAGGGTATTTGTAAACAAATATCGCTTAATTTAAAGCTTGATTGCAAAAACGGTAAATGAGGTTCACCCAGGGAAAGGGGAAATGATAGCGTGTTAAGCACATTTTTTGATTACCCTTAACATCCCCGTTTTTGCCATTATGTATCGTCAATCAGATAAGGATTTACTCTCTGCCGGTTTAATTGCAGCCCTAGGCGCTGGTATTGTCACCTCCTTTGCCGTTAATCAAGGACAACACCCCTTAGTGGCCTTACTCATCACAGCGATCGCCAGTGTGTG
>JAYKHU010000234.1:0-4533 GCA_035285105.1 Synechocystis sp. | reverse complement strand
GATTCATTAACAGATGGAATTGACCAAAATAAGTACAATATCCCTTATTTATTGTCTTTGTGTCGCTAAAATCCTGTTTTACTGCCTATTTCTCCTTTTTTCTAAAGAATGAAACAGCCCTGCCCTTGGCAAGGGGGGCTGGGGGGATCGAGCACAAAAATAGTCTTCTATTTAATTGCAACTAGGTTCTTAATGAAGAAAATGGCGCATCCCCGTAAAGATCATCACCAGACCCAACTCGTTGGCGGCGTCAATGGAATCTTGATCCCGCAACGATCCCCCCGGTTGAATAATGGTGGTAATGCCCGCCGCCGCTGCGGTCCGTACGGAGTCGTCAAAGGGAAAAAAGGCATCGCTGGCTAAACAGGCCCCGGCGGCTTTGTCCCCGGCTTGTTTGAGGGCAATTTCCACCGCACCGACCCGATTCATTTGCCCCGCGCCCACCCCCAACGTGGTTTTATCTTTGGTAATGGTAATGGCGTTGGACTTAACGTGTTTACAGACTTTCCAGGCAAAGGTCAGTTCGGCCAATTGTTCTGCACTGGGTTGTTTCTCCGTCACCACCTGCCACGTTGCCGGATCTTCCCGTTGATCATCCGCTGCCTGTACCAAAAATCCCCCGGCGATCGCCTTAATAGTTTGGGATGGCCCGGTCAAAAAGTCCGGTAACAGTAACACCCGCAGATTTTTTTTCTTAGTGAGAATGGTCCGGGCTGGGTCGTCACACCCTGGTGCCACAATACATTCTAAGAAGGTTTGGGTCATGGCTGTGGCGGTGTCCGCATCAATGGGTTGATTGAGGGCCACAATGCCCCCAAACGCGGAGGTGGCATCGGCGGCAAAGGCTTTTTGGTACGCGTCGGCTAAGGTTGGGGCCAGGGCCACGCCACAGGGATTGGTATGTTTCAAAATGGCCACCGCTGGTTCTGACGGGTCAAATTCGTTAATAATACGGCGGGCGGCTTCTAAATCCACGAGATTGTTATAACTCAGTTCCTTACCCTGCACTTTCTCGGCACTGGCCCAGCCCGTCGCTTCCCGACCCGTTTGATACCACCCTGCACTCTGATGGGGGTTTTCACCGTACCGTAACCCCTGCCGTAACGTCCCACTCAGCCCAAACCGTTCATTGCTGGTTCCCTCCAACTGACTAAAATAGGTGGCGATCGCCTGGTCATAGGCGTTGGTGAGGGCAAAGGCGGCCCCGGCAAATTGTTGGCGTAAAGTGAGGGAAATATCCCCGGCTTTGAGGGCGGTTAAATAGGTTTCGTACTGATTGGGGTTGGTCAATACCGTGGTGTGGGCAAAATTTTTGGCCGTGGCCCGGATCATGGCGGGGCCGCCAACGTCAATTTGTTCCACTGCTTCGGCGATCGTGACCCCGGGTTTGGCAATGGTTTCCTCAAAGGGATAAAGATTGACCACCACCAAATCTAAGGGGCGAATATCGTTGGCTGCTAAATCCGCTTGATCACTGGCCATATCCCGCCGGGCTAAAATGCCCCCGTGGATGCGGGGATGTAAGGTTTTGACCCGTCCCCCCAGAATTTCCGGCGCCCCGGTGTAATCGCTAACTTTGGTAACGGGGATGCCGGCCGCCTGTAACGTTTTAGCGGTGCCGCCGCTACTAATCAAATCAAATTGAAAGTCAGTGACTAATTGTCGGGCCAATTCCACAATGCCGGTTTTATCGGACACACTCAGCAGGGCTAGACGGGCCATTTCCATTCTCCTTGTCGCAATTTTTACTTCCCTATTATCCCCCGATCCTTGCCCCTGCTTCGGGGTAGAAATCGTTTAATCTGGGCAGCTTGGTGGCGGGATAGATGCCATGCTGCCCAGGCTCAGAGGCGGTTAAGCGGTGACCAATTCCTGGGATAGGGCTTTGAAATTCAGGCGTTCATCCACCACATCCACAAAAATAGTATCACCGGGTTTGTAGTCCCCCCGCAAAATGGATTTGGCGATCGCCGTTTCCAGATATTTTTGGACGGCACGTTTTAAGGGCCGGGCCCCGTACACGGGATCGAAACCGAGTTCGGCGAGGAAATCTAGGGCGGAACCCGATAATTTGAGGGCTAATTTTTGCTCTGCCAGGCGATCGGCTAGGTGTTGAACTTGAATTTGGACAATGGAACGCAATTCGGATTTTTGCAGACCGTGGAAAATAATCGTTTCATCCACCCGGTTGAGGAATTCGGGGCGGAAATTGTCCCGCATCACGTCCATCACCCGGGTTCGCATTTCTTCGTAACGGGCATCATCCCCCGCCACATCTAAAATGTACTGAGATCCTAGATTGCTGGTCATAATAATGATGGTATTTTTGAAGTCCACCACATGGCCTTGGGCATCGGTTAAGCGCCCATCATCGAGGATTTGCAGCATTACATTAAACACATCGGCATGGGCCTTTTCAATCTCATCAAACAAGATTACAGAGTAGGGACGGCGGCGGATGGCTTCCGTTAATTGTCCCCCTTCTTCGTAGCCCACATATCCCGGAGGCGCTCCCATCAAGCGGGAAACGGCGTGTTTTTCCATATATTCCGACATATCGATCCGCACTAGCGCGTCTTCAGTGTCGAATAAATTTTTAGCGAGGGCCTTAGCCAATTCCGTTTTACCGACCCCCGTGGGCCCCAGGAAAATAAAGCTGGCGGTGGGACGGTTGGGATCCGATAAACCTGCCCGAGACCGTTGGATGGCTTCGGCCACGGCGGTAACGGCTTCATCCTGACCGATGACGCGATGATGTAACTCGGCTTCTAAATGGAGGAGTTTTTCCTTCTCCGATTCCACCAGTTTGCTGATGGGAATACCTGTCCATTTGGAAATAATTTCGGCAATGTCCGATTCCAGTACTTCTTCCCGTAATAGGGTTTTGCCAGAGGTTTGATTTTCCGCTAATTGTTTTTCCAGGGTTTCTACTTGGCGTTGCAGATCGGTTAATTTACCATATTGCAATTCTGCGGCGCGATTGTAGTCGTAATCCCGTTGGGCCTGTTGAATTTCCAAGTTGGTTTGATCAATGCTTTCTTTGACCGTGCGAATTTGATCAATGACGGTTTTCTCAGATTGCCATTGGGCATTGAGTTGGGATTGTTCTTCTTTAAAATTAGCCAACTCTTTTTCAAGTTTTTCTAACCTTTCTTTAGATGCAGTATCATTCTCCCGTTGTAAAGAAAGCCGTTCCATTTCTAACTGGAGAATTTTGCGATCTACCTCATCCAATTCTTCCGGTTTAGAGGTAATTTCCATTTTTAATTTAGCCGCCGATTCATCCACCAAATCGATCGCCTTATCGGGTAAAAAGCGGTCACTGATATAGCGGTTGGACAACATGGCCGCCGCCACTAGGGCGGAGTCAGCAATTTTAACCCCGTGGTGCAGTTCATACCGTTCCTTCAGACCCCGCAGGATGGAAATGGTATCCACCACATTGGGTTCATCCACAAATACTTCTTGGAAACGCCGTTCCAAAGCCGCATCTTTTTCAATATATTTACGGTATTCATCTAAGGTGGTGGCCCCAATACAGCGCAATTCTCCCCGGGCCAACATGGGTTTCAATAGGTTGCCCGCATCCATGGCTCCCTGGGTAGCCCCGGCCCCCACAACGGTGTGAATTTCATCTATAAAGAGAATAATTTGTCCTTGGCTTTCAGTTACTTCCTTGAGAACTGCTTTTAATCGTTCTTCAAATTCCCCCCGATATTTTGCCCCGGCAATTAACGCCCCCATATCCAAGGAAATCAGTTGGCGATCGCGCAAAGATTCCGGCACATCGCGGTTAATAATCCGTTGGGCTAATCCTTCGGCGATCGCCGTTTTACCAACCCCCGGTTCCCCAATTAAGACAGGGTTATTTTTGGTACGACGGGACAGGATTTGAATAGTACGCCGCACTTCTTCATCCCGCCCAATCACCGGGTCGAGCTTCCCTTCCCGGGCCAATTGGGTTAAATCTCGTCCGTATTTTTCTAAGGATTCATATTTGCCTTCTGGGTTTTGATCGGTCACTTTTTGGCTCCCTCGAATTTGTTCAATGATGGTGTTGAGTTTGTCGGCGGTTAATCCTAATTCTTGATAAAGGGCTTTCCCAAAACGGTCGTCTTGGGCATAGGCTAACATTAAATGCTCAATGGAAATATAGTCATCGCCATATTTTTTCTGGACTTTTTCAGCATTGTCCAACAGCTTATCTAAACTACGACCTAAATAAATCGAGTCGCTAGGATTACTGAGTTTAGGCTGTTTTTGAATAAAGTTATCAACCCTATCACGAACCCGTGGAACACTCACCCCCGCTTTGTTAAAAATGCTAGTGGCGAGGCCGTCTTGCTCTAATAACGCCTTCAGTAAATGTTCTGTTTCTATCTGTTGCTGCTGATTTTGTTTGGCAACTTCTGGGGTTTTGGCGATCGCCTCCCAGGCTTTTTCCGTAAATTGATTAGGGTTAGTGGGTTGCATAGGGTCTTCTTCCTGTCTATCACTGACGCTTGCTAGTCTTTATTGTGGCAGGTGAGATTG
>JAYKHU010000233.1:0-4411 GCA_035285105.1 Synechocystis sp. | reverse complement strand
ACCCAAGAGCGTCATGGGCAAAACGAACCCACTATGTCAGAATTCAAGAGGTTCATTCAAAATAATTGACGCTAAACGAAACTTCCCCTAAACTCTGTCACTGATTACCCTAATTCCGTTGAACATCCGCGACCGCGGCGATCGCCAAAACACAATGACCATCGATAATATCCGTCTCAGAAACGAATTCATTAACACCCAAGTTATCACCCGTAACAGTGGCAAAAAACTTGGCGTCGTCAAGGAAGTCTTAGTCGATGTTGATCAACGGGAAATTGTCGCCCTTGGTTTACGGGACAATATCCTCTCCCTGACAGGGATGCCCCAATATTTCTATCTCAATAGCATTGTGCAAACGGGGGATGTGGTGCTGGTCGAGGGGGAAGACGTCTTTGAGCTAGTGGAAGTCGATCTTTATTCTCCCCTGGTGAATAGCGAAGTGGTCACCGAAACCGGGGAACCCCTGGGGAAAGTGAGGGATTTTCAATTTGATCTCAGCACCGGCAAGGTGTCCTCCATTATCATTGCGTCCATCGGTTTACCCCAAATTCCTGAGCAGATCATTAGCACCTATGAGCTTTCCATTGATGAAGTGGTGAGTAGTGGCCCCAATCGTTTGATTGTGTTTGAAGGGGCAGAAGAACGCCTTACCCAGTTGAGTGTGGGGGTGTTGGAACGGTTAGGCATTGGCCGCCCGGCTTGGGAACAAATGGAAGAGGATATGTATTATCCCCCCACCGCCCGCCCGGAAAATCAGCTCAGCAGTGGCATCCCCGTCCGTCCCCCGGTACAAGTACGCTCACCGGAACCCGTGATGGAAGACCGCTGGCACGAAGATGACTGGCAAGACAGTCGCCCGGCCCCGCCTCGACGGGAAGTAGCGCCCCTCCGGTATTCTGAACCGGAATATGACGACGTTGAAGTGGATAATTGGGGCGAAGCGGAGGTGATGGCCCCCGTTCCTGACCCCGTTGCAGACTATGAGTATGACGAACCGGTGGATGGAGATGTGTGGGATGACGATGTTGAGGCTAACCCCTACAATCCTCCCCGGGTCAATATTCCGGAAACCCGCCGGGAAAAAATGCCGGAATATTACGAAGAATAAGATCTGGTTGACCTAAGACGTTCACTACCGATCGGTCTTCCTTGAACCCCTAGCCCTCACCACGACTACCCTGGGGGCTATTTTTTGTGGTCTCAAACCGTTTCTAGCCAATCAAAAATTCGGTCTAGTTCCTCTAGGGTGATCAACCCATACTGCCACAGCACAATGGGCAAATGGTTGCTATGGTCCAGGTTATTGGCAACCGTCCGCTCGGCGATCGCCAGAGAGTCATCGGATAGGGACAAATCTTGTCTTAAAAAATTAAGTAAATTTTGGTAGTAATTACGGTGAGTCATGGAGAGAGATAAAAAATGATGTAATCAATAGTTGCTTAAACTCAGAAATTGTCAGGGACGCAGAGAAACAGAGTGAATCAAGCAACGAGAGTCAACAAATTCACTATTTTCAATATTCCGCACACCAGAAAACCAGTTTTAAAGGGTTGAGCACTAGACAGTCTGAGGGGGCAAATGTCCCTTCGTTACTATTAACAGTTAGAACGGGGAAACGGTAAAACACTGAATTGAAGCTAAGCTTATTATCCATACGCCGTCTTGGAATCTATCTTGCGATATATTTTGCCCATTGGGCTGGGGGAATTCTTAAATAAAGCTTAAGGTTTCCAGCGGCAAGTTTTAGGGGGAATTCTAGGGGGCATCGGCAGGGGCGATCGGGACGATTTCTAATTGTTGATTAACGGTTAATCCCAAGGCTTCCGCTTGTCCGGCGTTTAATTCTAACACCTGATCAACTTCGGTTAACGGGCCGTAAACGGGACAGGGATCAGCGTTACAGGGAGGGACATTGGCAATAATGCGTTTAATTTGCCCCTGGCGTAGAAAAATCATATCGAGGGGAATGAGGGTATTTTTCATCCAAAAGCGGGCAATTCTTGGCTCAACAAAGTCAAATAACATTCCCCGATCGCCGGCTAAGGTAGTGCGAAACATCAACCCTTGGGCCTGTTCCTCTGGGGTTGTGGCCACCTCTAAGAAAATATCGGTGCTGCCGATGGTGACTTGGGCCGTTAAAGGTAAGGGGGTCACTGTCGGTAAGGGGGGGGAAGAAATCCCTGGGGTGCAACCCAGGATCGTCCCGACCATCAGGGCAATGCTAGTGAAGTGGATAAAACGCTTAAGGGGCAACTGGCTTCCCTGTAATGGCATCAACATGGATTTTCCCCACCGGCTAATCAGACAAAGGGCAGTGCCATTAAATCACAATTACCTAATTTCTTCGAGGGGGACAGGGAGACCTAATTTTTGAACTGACTGGTATGATGTCGGTAATTTTCGTTCCCTCCCACAGGTTACTTTAACGATGACGGACAGTTCTTCAGCCACGGTGATTGTGGGTGGCGGTTTTGTCGGGCTATTCACCGCCTTGCATTTACGTCATCGACGCCATTCCGATCCCGTTATTTTAATTGATCCCCAAGCGGCGTTTGTTTTCAAACCCATGCTCTTTGAGTTGTTGAGCGCAGAATTGCCGGAGTCGGTGGTTTGTCCTAGCTATGGGGAATTGTTGGTCAATAGCCAGGTTGAACATTGGCCAGAAACGGTCACCGGGGTGGATTTAGCCAATCAACAGGTGATCCTCGCCTTAGAACGTCGGCAACATTACGACAACCTCGTCCTCGCAGTCGGCTCGGTCCAGGGCTATTTAGGCACCGAGGGGGCAGAGCATCACGCCTTTGCGTTCCGGTCCCGGGAAGAGGCGATCGCCCTAAAAAGTCATTTACAAGCGTGTTTACGTCAATCGTTGGAAACGGAAGATGCCGCGGAACGCCAAGCCCTATTAACCGTGGCGATCGTCGGGGCGGGGCCGGCCGGGGTGGAAATGGCGGCCACCCTAGCGGACTTGTTACCCAGTTGGTACGTGCCCATGGGGGGCAATGTCCATGATTTAAAACTGTGTTTGATTAACCATGCCACGACCATTTTGGCCGGTGATGCCAATGCCAATCTCAAAACCGTCGCCCTAGCGGCCTTAAACCAGCGCACCATTGCTGTTGAATTACGGTTAGGTGTTGGGGTAAAAGCGGTGTCAGAGCGGACGTTAACCTACGAGGAAAAAGGACAGTCCGAACCCCAAACGTTATCCACCTACACCACCATCTGGACAGCGGGCACAGCGGTTAATCCCTTAATTCAACAAATTAGTGAACAACTGCCCCCGGAACACCGCGATCGCCACGGTCAACCGGTGGTCAATCCATCGCTGCAATTGCTGGATTTTCCCAATGTCTTCGCAGCGGGGGACTGTGTCACCGTCCAAGACAACCCCAAACCAGCGTTGGCCCAAATTGCCTATCAACAAGGGGCGGCGATCGCCCATAACTTAATCGCTCAGCAACGGAACCAACCCCTGATTACCTCCGACCCCCAACTGCGGGGAACATTAATGAAACTGGGTTTAGGGAATGGGGTGGCAAATCTGTTTGATAAGGTGCAAATTGATGGCAAAGTGGGGGATTTGCTCCGCAATGCCACCTATTTAGAATTACTGCCCACCCCCCTCCATAATTTTAAAGCCACCACCCAATGGCTGGAAGAAGAAACCATCCATCGCTTCCATCGCCCCCACGCCCTGACCCCGACTGACCTGGAACAGGCCGCTCTGACCCCGGAGGAAAAACAACAAAACATCGGCATTAAGGCGATCGCCATCATTGCCCCCCTGCTATTGCTGCTGCTGGTGTATTTGGGCTTAAAAACCCCCGAAGCAGAACGCCGCCCCTTCACCCCCCAGCCCGTGCCCACTGCCAATGAGTGATGCTAACTAACCGTATGTTTTTGTTATTCACCTTAAACGATCAAAACCTGCCCTACCCCGACACGATGCACCCCGTCATCGTTCACTTCGTTATTGCCATGGTGTTCTTCGCCTACCTCAGTGACCTTATCGGTCACCTAACCAAACAGCACCGTTTTTTGGAAGTCAGTTGGTGGAATTGGCTCACGGCGGCGATCGCCATCTTTTTTGCTGTTATTTTCGGTGAATTTGAAGCGGCCTTAGCCCTCCCCTACCCGGCGGCCCAACCGGCGTTGGATTGGCATACCGTTAATGGCTGGTCCCTTTCAGCCCTACTGGTGGGTCTCACCGCCTGGCGGGGAGTCATTCGGGTGAGGAATCCCCTCAAAATTCCCTTTCCGTTTTTGCTCTTGGCCACCCTGTTAATGGTGTTAGTGTGTCTACAAATCTTTCTAGGTAACTTAGTCGATTGGGTCTATGGACTCCATACCCTCCCCGTTGTCCAGGCTACGAAACAAGGATTAATTCAATGAACCCGACGTTAATTGA
>JAYKHU010000232.1:0-6679 GCA_035285105.1 Synechocystis sp. | reverse complement strand
CTTATCTCTCAGCATTGCCCCTCACCACAAATTTGAAAATAACCTAGTCTGCCTCATCCGTGTTTATCGGGCAGGCTAAGCCTACGAGGATTAATGAAAATGTTGTCGGTGATTGGAACAATGGGGGGGCTACTCCTGGCGGGTAGTGGCTGCTTAATGGCGATCGGCAATCCAGGTCAAATCGACTATGAAGATTATGCCACGGATAGCTTAAGTTCCTATTTGAAGCAGGAAGTGTGTCCCCAGGCCCCTGCGGAATTTGGCGGCTTTGTCCAAAGTTATTGCAAAACCTTGGTGGATAGTGGCCAACCCCAAATCAAAAAAATTATTGCCCACACCACCACCCAACAAAATTTCTTTCTATTCAGTATTTACGAAACCACCCTCCCGTTGCCCGAGCCGTTACCGACCTACGAATTTCAGACCATCGGCGTCATGCAACAGTTTTATACCTATCAGGCTTCTGAACTGTGATTGATAGTCGGGTCTGAGGGAAAACTCAGGGGATTCTCAGCCTATTTTCCGCACCGTGATCTACCCTAAAGGGAAATGTTCGCGTTAATCAGCATAGTGATTTATGAATGCCAGCGACTGGTTTGCCCTCCTCCACCCCTTTTTTGCCGTTGTTTGGGTTTATCCGCTGTTGGGCGTTGTCACCCTCCGGGCCTGGCAGACCCGTCAACGTCGCCTTGAAATTGCGACCCAGAAAAAAAGTAAAATTGCGCCGGCCGCTGGCTTAGAGCATGTACAAATTGGCAAAATTCTGTCGGCATCGGTGGTGGTCGCCTCCCTCGTCGGCATTACCTACGCCATTTTCAGTAAGGCGATCGCCGATCAAACCCTGAGTGCTAAACCGTTTTTATATCTTTTTATTGGCCTCTTTTTAATGGCCACGATCGCCAGTTTAATTCTTCTGCTCCGGGCTGAGCCGCCCCTCTGGCGCGGCATTTTTGCCACTTTGACCGGCATCGGCGTTGTTGTTTTAGGGTGTCAAGATGGGGTCTATCGCCGGGGAGCAGAGTGGTATTGGTCCCATTATTATTACGGCGTCGGGGCAACGCTGTTGATGGTTTTCTCCCTGGCCATTGTCCAAGACATCTACCGAGACCGCACCTTAAAATGGCGCATCACCCACATTGTTCTCAATTGTTTTGCCTTGCTGCTATTCATCGGTCAGGGCTTTACCGGGGCGAGGGATTTACTGGAAATCCCCCTCAGTTGGCAAAAACCCTTGGTTTACCAATGCGATTTCCAAGCCAAAACCTGTCCCCCGTTGGCCAACCAAGCTCCACCCCCTAGCCCATAACGCCATCCATGGTTGGTTATTGATTGTGGTGCTGCGCCCATTTATTGGGGTAGCAGTTTTTTCGCCTGGGTGATTACCGTTTTGAGTTTCGCTTTCCCCGTGCTGGATAGGCGCTCGACTTTTGAGCCTCCTAACAGGCGATCGGCTTCGACTAAAGTATCCAATACCCGTTCCCGATAAGGACTATTGGCCAGACAATCCCACAATGCCCGGCGATCCACTTTTGTTGCCCGTTGACCTGGAAACCAATGGCCACCGTTGCCTAGCAGGTTGTAGCGCATTTTGGCATAGTCCACTAAGTCAAACCCTTGGCAAAGATTGTACAGCCAGAGAATTTTGAGGATATTGATATTGCCCGGGGTTTTGTCTTCAGAAGGCAACCCCACTGACCAGGTTCGTACCCAGGTTTCCCCGAGGGCATCCACCATGGCTTGATCTAATTTGTCTAAAATCGGCTGTAACGTAGCCTGGGGATTGGATTCCCCTGCCAGCAGATCCAGGGTTTTCAGATGTTCATCAAAATCACTGGGTCGGGCCGCGCCAATGCTCAACGTGTGTACCTGGGGATGGGCTAAACAAAACAGATTATTAAACACCATGGGGCTGAGGGGATGGCAAAGATTCACTAACTTTTGGGGCGGATTGTAGAGTTGCCCGCCTTTATCCGAGGGGCTGATAATAAACACCCCCATATCTTTTTCCGTCGCAGCGGCGATCGCCGGCCAGTTATCCTGAAAAATGTAATACCAGTGCAGATTAACGTAATCAAATTCGCCGGAGTTAATGGCTTCAACAATAATAGGGGTCGGGCCATGGGTGGAAAATCCCACAAATTTCACTTTCCCCTCCGCTTGTAATTGTCGACAAACGTCTAAACACCCCCCGGCACGCAAACTTTGATCTCGGGTTTCCGGGTTATTAATGCCGTGGATACCCAGTAAATCAACATAGTCTAGGTTTAAATAGGCCAAAGACTTTTCAAACTCCCGTCGAAAGTCTGCGGCATTGGCCTTGGGGCTGACTTTGGTTTGGACAATCAGCTTTTCCCGGGGGAGCCGGGGCAATATTTTCCCCAACTGCATTTCCGAGGTGCCATAACCCCGGGCCGTTTCGATGTGATTAATGCCAAGGTCTAAGGCCCGTTCGATGGTTGCTTCTAAATTGCGTTGATTGTCCTTAGGGATTTTATTCTCCGCTGCATCCTGCCATTGGAATTGGTATCGCATTCCCCCACAGGAGAAGACGGGCATGGACAATTCTGTACGGCCAAAGCGTCGGTAAAGCATAGCGTCAGTCAATCAGCAAAGGTGTCGTCAACGCCTTTAGGGTAACCCAAAGCGCTAGTCCTAGGCTGGTCAACGGGGAGGATGTCAACGCAAAGGACGTCAACCTCCTACAATAAACAACGGTTTGAGTCGTATTTTGGCTCATGATATTTGTGCAATCAGTTTAGGAGACTCGCTATGGTGGCATTAACGGAACAAGTGGCGATCGTCACAGGGGCATCCCGGGGCATTGGCAAAGCAACGGCCCTAGCCCTGGCGGCAAAGGGAATGAAAGTGGTGGTTAATTATGCGTCTTCCGGTACCGCAGCGGCCGCCGTTGTCCAAGAAATTACTGACAATGGGGGCGAGGCGATCGCCGTTCAGGCCAATGTGGCGAAGGCCGAGGAAGTGGAGCAACTGATTAAAGCCACCTTGGAAAAATATGGCCAGATTGATGTGCTCGTTAACAATGCCGGTATTACCCGGGATACATTGCTGTTGCGGATGAAACAGGAAGATTGGCAAGCCGTAATTGATTTGAACTTAACAGGGGTTTTTCTCTGCACCAAAGCCGTCGCTAAAGTAATGCTCAAGCAAAAGCGGGGACGCATCGTTAATATCACCTCCGTGGCCGGCATGATGGGCAATCCCGGCCAAGCCAATTACAGTGCGGCCAAAGCGGGGGTGATTGGTTTCACCAAAACCGTTGCCAAGGAACTGGCCAGCCGGGGAGTCACCGTTAACGCCGTGGCACCGGGTTTTATCGCCACTGATATGACCGAAAGCTTAGACGCTGAGCCGATTTTGCAATTTATTCCCCTGGCCCGCTATGGCCAACCAGAGGAAGTGGCTGGCACCATTCGTTTCCTGGCCACCGATCCCGCTGCCGCCTATATCACGGGGCAAACGTTTAATGTGGATGGCGGCATGGTGATGTTTTAGTTTTCCTGCATTAACGACCTTGATGCTCTGCCAAGAGTTGGTTAGCCCGGGGGCGGTACAACAAATAAAACAGCGATTCAATGTAACGCAACAGGTCTTCCCGTTCTTCGGAGGAGACAAAGTTCCAAAAGCCGTAAATCCGTGACAGGGAGAGCAATTTGGTGGTGTGAATTTTCCAGGTGTAGGTGCTGTAAACCCGGTCAATGCCCGCCTGGGAAAACTGCTGCCAATGCTCAGGATAATGGTGGCATTTGTCGAGGAATTCCACCAGGCGATCGCCGGTGGCTTCCTGTTGGGTGGGGTTAATCAAAAAGCCATTTTGGCCATCTTGAATAATTTCCAACGGCCCGCCAAAGCGGGTGGCAAAGGTGGGCAGACCGGAAATCATGGCTTCTAAAATTGTTAAGCCAAACGCTTCAAACAAAGCCGGTTGCACAAATATCCCCCGGCGATCGGCAATGACTCGATACACTTCCCCCGTATCCCCTTTGGAAAGCCGCACCCCTAACCAGCGAATTTTGTCGTGGAGTTGATATTGGTCAATGAGATAATACATTTTCTCGATTTCGCTCCGTTCTTCGGGATCGTCGGACTCCTCAACGCGTAATTTCCCGGCCACAAAAATCAGATTGCATTGCGCCTGTAATGTTTCACTTTTGCCGAAGATTTCCACCAAGCCCGTGAGGTTTTTAATCCGATCCAGCCGGGCCATGGAAAACAAAGGGCGTTTATCCGGATCTGTTAATTTCCCGTAAACTTGGCAGGGATCGTCCAGGGTAAACAACAATTCATCCAACCGCTGGCGATCGCCCAGGGTACGGTCGGCTTGACGGGTGTAAGGGAAAAAGTAGGATTCATTCACCCCCGGTGGCACCACATTAAACTTAGGACTAAATAATTCAATGCCATCCACCACATGGTAGAGATCCGGCATGGTGAAATGTTTATAGGACTCATACTGCCCCACACTATCCGGCATGCCAATAATTTCTTGATAAGTACTACTAACAATAAAATTAGCGGCATTCATGGCGATCAAATCCGCCGTAAATTGCAAAGAGAAATGGTATTGATTTTCTAGCTCTTGCCAGTATAAATTACTAAACAAATATTTTGACTTTTCCAGGGCATGGGCAATAATGCATTGGGTAACTTTCAACTTCCGGGCCAGCAAAAAGGCAATTAAATTACCGTCCGTATAATTCCCCACAATCAAATCAGGACGACCCTTTAAATGGGCTAAAAGGGCTTTTTCTGCATCAATGGCAAAGGTTTCTAGGTAAGGCCAAATTTCAAAGCGGGAAATCCAATTTTGGGTCAGCTTGGGATTAAACTCCCGGAAGGGAACCCTCAAAATTGTCACATTTTCAGTGCCGTAAACTTTCTCTAATTCCTCATTACAACGGGTGCCATCACTATTGGGAATTAAGCGGGTCAAAATAATCACATCGGGAATGATTTTCAACACATCTAGCCCCGCCAAGGTAATATCTTCAATTAACTGTTTTTCTAAGCTCTTCGCCTGATCCAACACATACACCACTTGTCCTCCGGTATCAGGACGTCCCAGCACCCCTTCTTGCCCAAACCAACCATGGGCGGAGACCAGCACAATCCGAAACATCATGGGAATACGGGACAAAAATGCCTCTAAGGTTTGATGATCCGGGGAGTCTACCAGGCCATCGAGTAATTCCAAACTTTCTCGCACCCGTCCGGCGGTATTGCCCCAACCCGGTTCAAAGCCCAGGGATTGTAATTCAAACCGAAATTGAGGAAAAGGCTCATCTTTTGAACGTTCCTGCACAAAGGCGATCGCCTCTTTCACCTGGGACGATAATTGGGATTGACTTTTGATCCGTTCATTAATTAAGAGTTGGGTGCCATTGTAATTATGCAAACTTAAAAACTGAAACAATGCCCCTAGCCATTGATTGGGGGCTTGAAACAGTTTACTCGACAAAAAACGGTTCAAATATTGCACCCCATTGCCAATATTTTTACTATCCCGAATTAGGGGGGAATAATCATAAAAAGGATGAAAATCAATTTCAAAAATATTCCCATCAGCGGGATGGTGGGAATTAACGTAGTGATCGCGGATATCAAGAATATCTTCCACAGAGATTTGTTCAACCTCCAAGGTATGGGTGAGGCGATAAAACTCTTCACAGGCAATTTTAGGACGGATTACTAGGCAAAAGCTTTCATCTTCAAGGATAATCTCTTGCGTAAAATATAAAAGCTTGCTAAGGTTGGCGGTTTCAGAACAAGCAGGATAAGAAGATTCAATTGAGGCTTGTTTGGCACAGAACGCCGTAAAAAAAACGAGGATATCATTGCGCAACCAATATTTCTTTTCAGGCTGATGGAGTTGATGTAAAAACTCTCGAAAATTAGATCTTTCACGACTATTTAAGACGGATTGAATCAACTGAGACATAAAATTAGTGTGTGGGAAATCGTCAAGAATGATGATACACCATTGACCCAGGGGAACAAAATTGGGTTAACTGAAAATATAATAGTTAACAAACCTTTTGAGTCCCGATCGCCATGAGTGAAACCTCCCTGCGTCCCGCCAAAATTAGTACCGTTTTGCCGGATTCCCTCGCGGCGGAGATTGGCTTTGAGCCGGGGGATGCCATTGTGCGCATTAATGGGCAGGCCCCCCGGGACTTGATTGACTATCAATTTCTCTGTGCGGATGATTATTTGGAATTGGACGTCCTCGATCGCCAGGGGGAGTTACACGAACTCTGTGTGGAAAAAGACCCGGATGAAGATTTAGGGTTAGGGTTTGAGACCGCGTTATTTGATGGACTCATTCAATGTAATAACCATTGTCCCTTCTGTTTTATTGACCAACAGCCCCCCGGCAAACGGGAAAGTTTATATTTCAAAGACGATGATTATCGCCTCAGCTTTCTTTACGGCAGCTATTTAACCCTGACCAATCTGAGTCAAAAGGAATGGCAACGCATTGAGGCCATGCGCCTCTCGCCCTTGTACGTTTCCGTCCATGCCACGGAAGCCCCGGTGAGAACCCGCTTGTTGAAAAATACGCGGGCCGGGCAGATTTTAGATCAATTAGCCTGGTTTCAGGAACGGCGTTTACAAATCCATGCCCAGGTGGTGGTGTGTCCCGGTATTAACGATGGTGAGC
>JAYKHU010000231.1:0-17428 GCA_035285105.1 Synechocystis sp. | reverse complement strand
TGACAAAACCGTCCCGCCACTTCCCCGGCCAGGATCATCATTTCCGCCACTAGTTGACGGGACACCGAGGTTTCTAATAGATAAATCTGCACGTCTTCGGTGTGATCAACTTTAATCACCGCTTCTGGCATTTTGATGGTGATCGCCCCTTGGGATTTGCGCCATTGCCCCCGTTGTTTCGCGGCTTGGGCCAAGATGGTGATTTCGGCTTCGTCCTGAATACCCATCACCAACATTTCATCCACATCGTCATAGGTGAGGCGATAGGTGGGCTTCACCCAACTGGCGGCGATCTGAAAGTCTTGCACGGCACCGGCTTCATCTAACACCACCCCAAAACTCAGGGCGGGACAGCGTTTGCCCTGTAACAAACTCATGGGGCCGGTGGCTAGCTCCGTCGGAAACATGGACACCATGCCCGTGGGCAGATATAAACTTGTGCTGCGTTTGCGGGCTTCTAGATCAAGTTCGTCATTGGGGGACATCAAGCGGGTGGGATCGGCCACATGAATCCACAGACGACATTGGCCATCCGGCAGGGTCTCGACACTGAGTCCATCGTCGATTTCCGAGGTACTTTCGTCGTCAATGGTGTAGGTTTTGAGATGACTCAGGTCAAGGCGGTCAGAATCGGGATCAGGGGGAGGATTGGTTAAGCGATCATGGGCCACTGCGGTTACCTTGGCAGAAAATTGACTGGGATAGGCACTACGACGCAAAAAAAGGTTTTCGTGGCGTTGCCAGATGCCTAATTCTATCAGTAGGGCTTGGGTATCGTCGGCTCGGCAAGGTTTGTCAATACTTTGTAATATTTCGTGAGCGAGACGGTGGGTTTGTTCGGGAAATAAGACAAATTTTTCCAGGGCCTCTAGTCGTTGGCGATCGCTCTCTAGCCAGGTCACTGCTTCCCCCGCCAGGGCCGCTGTGATGCGCTCGATAAAGCCGCTGTGTTCCTGTTCTTTTTGGGCTTGGACGGCTAACTGGTGCTTGATTTCTTCAATTTGAGCGGCGGGGCGGGGTTCATGGCGATCGCCTTTTTGTTTGAAATAAATTTTATCTTCCGCCAACAACAGGTGGGCCGCATAGCACTGGGCCGGGCTTTGGTCAGAAAAGAGTAACAACGCCAACTCGGCGGGGGTAACCGATTCTCCGTCTTCACTTAATAATTCCCACGCCACTTCCAAACTGCTGGGATCAAGAAAGGATTCCACCTCCGCTAGAAATTCGCCAATCTCCTCAACGGTGTAGGGGCCACCTTTAACTTCGTATTCCATCCGTTGGGGTTTTAATTTATGGGATTGCCCCTTTTGATCGATGACAACCCAGTCTTTTTTGCCTTCTGGGCGATCGATGACCGCTAAGCGTCGTTCCCCTTGATGTCGAAATTCAATAAGCGTGCCTTTTTCCACCGGAATGCCTTGGTCTGTGTGCTGCGGTTAACCCTGACATTATATGCAATTTGCCCTACTCCGAAAGGATGGTCAAAATCGCTGACGCAGGGGAGAGGGACGGCACTGAAACTTCAGGGTGGCTCTTTTCGACAAATCTTTTATGGCGATTACACCAACGTTAGGCGGATCATCCCAACGGATCAAAGCTGAGTGATGCTTGATACGCTTGCGTGGAGAACTCCATTGCGGTTACTATCTGCCAAGACTATTTGCCCAATGTGCTAACGCTATTCCCGCTCAAAAGCAGCGCATGACAATCCGCTGAGTGAATTACTGCTCGTTGTTGCCCTTTGTTCAGGGGTTTACGATCCGAGAACCAAGGATTCGTTAAGCGGTTATTTGAGTTGAGAAATCCCTATGTCACGATTGTCTGGTTTTGTTCTTACTTTTTTGTCGGTTTTGTTAACGAGTTTGCCAGCAATGGCAGGCCAGTTAGTTAATTGGAATTTTAATGCCGCCCAAAACCGATTCACGTTCTACACGGATTCGCGGGTACAGCCGACAGCGCAATTAATTCCGAATCCCACGCGTATTGTGGTGGATCTTCCCGGTACGACGTTAAGTGGTCCCACCATTCGCCAGCCCGCCGGGGGAAAAGTCAGGGAAATCCGGATTGGTGAGCCAGATAGCTTTACAACACGGGTGGTGATCGAGTTGGATGCCGGATATACGGTGGATCCCCAAAAGGTAAAAGTCCGGGGCATTACCCCAACCCAGTGGGTGGTGGAATTACCCACCCCAGAATTGGCCCCTCCCAGTCCCCCCGCTACCCCCAGTCCTGACAATCCTCCAGGGCCCCAGAGTCGTGGCCCCGCTAACCCGGACATCAATCAGCATGTGCAAGTCACCGCCAACGGCTTGTTTGTCCGCCTGCAAAAAAATGGCAATAGCAATCAACTCCGGATTAAGCCGAACTCCCGTCAACAAACCGTTGAGTTTGACCTAGGGGGCGCAGTTTTACCCGAGGGATTAAGCGGACAATCCCTACCCATCAATGAATTGGGGATTAGTGCAATCCAGTTTTCTGACCAGGGAACCAATCCCCGCTTGTCCCTCACCCTAGAGGATGGCGGCGTCAGTTGGAATGCCTATTACAGTCGCGTTGGAGGAGGCATTGTTCTGCTCCCAAAGCAGGATAGCCGGTCTCAGGGGACCCAGCCTCCCCCGAGATCGGAGTCCGTTTCTGCCAATGCGGGATCGCCGATGCTAGACCGCTCCCCCCAGGGCACCACAACGGTATCCCAGGCTCAGTGGCGTGCCAATCGTAATCTGGCCACCATTACGTCCATTGATATCACCCGCGATGACAGCCAACTGCTTATTCGTGGCGATCGCCAGATAACGGCCCGGGGAACCCTCAACCGACTAACGGGCAACTACGAGATTCGCATTGATCGCGCCCAATTGGCCCAACAGTTCCAAGGCCCTGAACTAGCCCGCAATGGTCCTGTCTATCAACTGAATATCCGCCAAGAAACCCCTGATACGGTCTTAGTCATTGTCCAACCGGGGGCAGGGAAACGGTTTGGACGGCTATTTCGCTCGGGGGGTACCCTCTATGCGCTGGAGTTGCTCGCCGACGCCAGTGCCCCTCGTCCCGGTAATCTCCCCAGTGTCAGACCCGTTCAATCTAGTACCAATAACGACAAAATTCCGATCGCCATTATTCCCCCGCCCCTCGGCTCCCAACCGAGTTTACCCCCCAATCTGTCCTCTCCCCCTTCCTTACCGCCGGGCAATTTACCCCGGGTGCCCCAGGGAAGTCGTTTAGTGTTTATTGATCCCGGTCATGGCGGCAAAGACCCCGGGGCGATCGGGTTAGGGGGCGTCCAGGAAAAAGATGTCATTATGCCCATTTCCAAATATGTGGCTCAATATCTAGAGCAGCAGGGGGTGAAGGTGCTAATGGCCCGGACCAGCGATTACTTTATTAGTTTGCAGGGACGTACGGACATGGCCAATCGGGCCGGCGCGGATTTATTTGTGAGTATTCATGCCAACTCCATGGGCAAAGGTCGTCCCGATGTTAATGGTTTTGAGATTTATTACCATGGCAGTCCGGGGTTATCCCAAGCCATCCACCGCAATGTCATCCGTTCCGTGGATGTGAAGGACCGGGGGGTTCGAAAAGCACGATTTTATGTGTTGCGGAATTCTCGCATGCCTTCTACCTTGGTGGAAACCGGCTTTGTAACTGGCTACGAGGACAATGCCAAGCTGACCAATCCAGCATTCCAACAACAGATGGCCCAGGCGATCGCCAGGGGAATTTTGGAGTACCTGCAACAAAGATAAAATGCCTACGTCCTTTAAGTTCAAATTCAACAAAACATAACTTTGATGGAGGGTTAAGCCATTACATTCTATTTACTTCCCCTGTTATTCGTGTTTCAATAGCAAGCATCTTTCTTTAATTACCAGATATAGCCCCATAAACAATGCGTGAGCCCCAGCGTAGCCGAATTGGCGTTTTTGATAGTGGTGTGGGTGGGTTAACCGTTTTACGCGAGCTTTATCGACAATTACCTAAGGAATCTATTCTTTATTTTGGCGATACAGCACGGCTACCTTACGGCAACAGATCCCCGCAGGAAATAATTCAATATGTGCGAGAAATCCTAACTTGGATGGCCGAAGAACCCGTGAAGATGGTAATTATGGCCTGCAACACCAGTTCTGCCCTTGCCCTGGAAATCGTGCAACAGGAATTTTCGATGCCCATTTTGGGGGTGATTTTACCCGGGGCCCGCGCCGCGGCCCGACAGGGGAATCGCATTGGGGTGATTTCTACACCGGCAACGGCGGCCAGTAATGCTTACCGTAATGCCATCCACGAAATTAATCCGGATGTTGAGGTCTGGCAGGTGGGATGTCCCGAATTTGTCCCCCTCATCGAGCAAAACCGTATCCATGAGCCTTATACCCTGAAAATTGCCCAGCGCTACCTCCAACCCCTGTTGGATGAAAATATTGACACCTTGGTTTTTGGCTGCACCCATTACCAACATCTAACGCCCATATTTCGACAAATTCTCCCCAAGCAGATTCGACTGGTTGATCCGGCCAGTTATGTGGTCAAAGCGGCCCGGCAGGAATTAGAGGTGATGGGGCTGCGGAATGTGGAAATGTCGGTGGCCACCCATTTCACCGTCAGTGGTTGCCCCCAACAGTTTGCCCAACTGTCCCGGCAATGGTTAGGTTTCTCCCCCATTGTGGAACAGGTGCAATTACCCCAGGTTCATTCCTTTCCCTCTCCCCTATCCGTGGAGAGTCGGGATTAAATTTGTCATGGAATTTCTGGTCAAAAACGGCGATCGCCCGTTACAGTTCTTAATCAGAAACCCTGATTAACCAGTGCCATGACTAGCCTATTAACGCCAGAAACCGTCCAAACTCCCTTTCCCGTCGGGGGCGAGGACGGCGATCGGTTTGACTGTCGAGCTGTCTGGTATCCCTTGGCCTACGTCGAAGACCTCGATAAAACCAAACCCACCCCGTTTACCCTACTGGGGGAAGATTTGGTCATTTGGTGGGAAGCCGGGGCAGAAACATGGCGCGTTTATGGGGATTATTGCCCCCACCGGTTAGCCCCCCTCTCCCAAGGGCGGGTCAATGAAGCAGGACATCTGGAATGTCCTTACCACGGTTGGACCTTTGCCGGGGACGGGGACTGTCAATCCATTCCCCAACAAACTCCCGCTGGCCAGGCCCAAACCGCCCAACGGGCCTGTGTGCGATCATTGCCCACCTGCGAAAAACAGGGATTATTGTTTGCTTATCCGGGGGAAGCGAAGGGAAGTGCTCAAACGGCGGTGCCGATTGTGGATGTGTTGGAGGATGATTCACCGGAATGGGTCTGTTTGAATACCTTTCGGGATTTACCCTACGATGCCTTTACACTGCTCGAAAACGTGTTGGATTCGAGCCATATTCCCTACACCCATCACAACACCGTGGGGAAACGCAGTAATGTCAGTCCTGTCGATTTAGAAATGGTGACCGAAGGTCGTCAGGGATTTACCGGGGTCTGGGAAGAAGGGCCGCGACGGGGAACTTTAGGGACGCAAAACACGACTTTCATTGCCCCCAATTTGATGTGGCATGATCTCACCTCTAAACAATTTGGTCGGACGTTAACCGTGGTTTATGCCACCCCCATTCGTCCGGGGGAATGTCGCCTATTTGCTCGGTTTCCCTTTAAATTCCCGAGTAAATTTCCCCGCCTTGCCATTGGTTTAACCCCCCGTTGGTATAGTCATTTGGGGCAAAATCGCGTCTTAGAAGATGACCAAATTTTTCTCCATTTTCAAGAGCGATATTTGGCTAAACAAGGCGGATCTCCAGCGTACCAACAAGCCTGTTATTTACCCACCAAAGCTGATTTATTTGTCGCTAAATTTCGGGAATGGATTAATACACACCATGTTGATCCCTTTCCGGGGCAGTCCCTCCCCCCCCGGTTAAATACAGAGCAATTAATGGACCGCTATCATTCCCACACGCAACACTGTCGGAGTTGTCGCACAGCGTTAGGGACTATTGAAAAACTGCAAACCCTGAGCCTGGCGATCGCCATTATTTGTCTCTCTTCACTACCTTTGTTAACGGTCAGTATTGCCCCCAATATCAGTTTGGCGATCGGGCTAACTCTCCTCACGGCGATCGCCTGGGGAACCTGGGCCGGATTAGGCAAATTCAAACGGTCTTTTTACCAAGGCAATCCCATTCCTCCCCGTAACTTGCCAGCGAAAAGCTAAGGGGCGGGACGGATTACCCGAGGTGGTGGGGTGATCAATCCCCTGGAATGGCAATAAATTTAGAAAAAAAATGACCCCTCAATCCCTAGAAAATTGCCATAGCTTTACCTCTGGAAACTATGGAAAATCAGTGTAACTATCTTGTTTTTTCCTGATATTTTCCCTAGTCTGGCAATAGACAGAACAAGCTTTGATTTGAATGTTGATTCCGTTCTGTTTTCATCTTTCTAGAATTATTTGCCATGACTACTGCACAATTAGGAATACAAGAACCCAGCCTGTGGTCTCGGTTTTGTAATTGGGTAACCAGCACGTCCAATCGCCTTTATTTGGGGTGGTTTGGGGTGTTGATGATTCCCAGTTTATTAACCGCCACCACCTGTTTTATCATTGCGTTCATCGCTGCGCCTCCGGTGGATATTGACGGGATTCGGGAGCCGATCGCCGGATCATTACTGTACGGCAATAATATTATTACCGCGGCGGTTGTCCCTAGTTCCAACGCCATTGGTTTACATTTTTATCCCATTTGGGAAGCAGCAAATTTAGACGAATGGCTCTATAACGGTGGCCCTTATCAGTTAATTATCTTTCACTTTTTGATTGGCATTTTCTGTTATTTAGGTCGTCAATGGGAATTATCCTATCGTTTAGGAATGCGCCCCTGGATCTGCGTTGCCTACAGCGCCCCCGTTGCCGCCGCCACTGCCACGTTATTGATTTATTCCATTGGCCAAGGGTCTTTTTCCGATGGGTTACCCCTAGGGATTAGCGGCACCTTTAACTTTATGTTGGTGTTGCAAGCGGAACACAATGTTTTAATGCATCCTTTCCACATGCTCGGGGTAGCCGGGGTCTTCGGTGGTGCGTTGTTCGCCGCCATGCACGGTTCCCTCGTCACCTCCTCCCTCATTCGGGAAACCACGGAAGTTGAATCCCAAAACCAAGGCTATAAATTTGGTCAAGAAGAAGAAACCTATAACATCGTTGCCGCCCACGGTTACTTTGGTCGCTTGATTTTCCAATATGCCTCCTTTAACAACAGCCGTGCCCTCCATTTCTTCCTCGGTGCTTGGCCGGTGGTGGGTATCTGGTTCGCCGCGTTAGCTGTCTGCTGTTTCGCCTTTAACCTCAACGGCTTTAACTTCAACCAATCCATCTTGGATGCCCAAGGTCGTCCCGTTTCTACCTGGGCCGATGTGATCAACCGCGCCAATATTGGCTTTGAAGTGATGCACGAACGTAATGTTCATAATTTCCCCTTGGATTTAGCCTCGGGTCAAGCGGAAGTGGTTGCTGTCACCGCCCCTGCCATTAACGGTTAATCCCCCTTTCTTGTTTAGAATCTCCTCTGTTCAATCGGGCACTCTACTCTAAGCATTAGGGTGCTTTTTTTCCTTTCTGACTGACAACAAAGGAGATTGCTACCCTGAAGATCCACTATCGTTTTTAGGAGCAATCAATAAGATGAATTCATTCAAAGATTGGGGGTTTTCTCATCAATGGTGGCGGGGAGAAAAAGGGGAATATTGGGTGGTTGCCCAGACGCTTTTATCGGTCGGATTTATTCTCCTTCCCTCCTACCCTGGCCCGGGGACAATGGCCCTAACCCCGACCATTCAAGTCCTACGCTGGGGAATTATCCTCATTTTCGGTGTCAGTGCAGCGCTGATGATGGGCTGGGGCGGTCTGAAGCTCGGGGAAAATTTAACCCCGTTACCCCACCCCAAACAAGACGGAACCTTAGTAACCTCCGGGGTTTACAGCCTTGTTCGCCATCCCCTTTACAGCGGTGTGATTTTTGCGGCGATCGCCTACAGCAGTTGGCAATGGAGTTGGGTTCATGGTGTGGGGGCACTGATCTTTTTCCTCTTTTTTGATCTCAAAGCCCGCAAAGAAGAAGCTTGGTTAACGGCCAAATTTGCCGATTACGGTGAGTACCAAAGCCACGTTAAAAAACTCATTCCTTGGCTGTATTAAAAACGGCGATCGCCAAAGTGTAAGCAAGTAAACCAATTATTTTTGACACCTTATTCCCTCAACAATTTCACCATGGATAATCACATTCCCCTCGAAAGTCCGTCCCTATCACGGCGGCAACTGCTTAATTTTTTAACCGGCGCAACGGTGGCGGTCACCGCCAGTTCTGGGTTAGTGGTGGCCGGTAAATTCTTTATCCCCCCTGCTGAAAATGCCGGTGGTGACGGCTCCATCATTGCCAAAGACCGCATGGGCAATCCCATTCCCGCCTCCCAAATTTTGGCCGAACCCCCGGGGACCCGGGCCCTGGTGGCGGGCTTAGCTGGGGACCCCACCTACTTGGTAGTCAAGGAAGACCAAACCTTAGATTCTATTGGGTTAGTTGATGTGTGTACCCACTTAGGTTGCACCTTTCCCTGGAACGGTAACGATCAAGAATTTCAATGTCCCTGCCACGGATCTCGCTACCATCCCGATGGTTCTGTCGCCCGGGGGCCGGCTCCCCTCCCTCTGAAAATTGTGCGCGTGGCGGTGGTGGATGACCGCATTTTACTCTCCCCTTGGACAGGCATTGATCCCCGCACAGGGGAAAAACCTTGGTGGGTTTAAAGTGCCTTGGAGGGTTAAACGGGGAGCCGCGATAGTAGGGTGATTACCCCAAACCCTAACAATACGGTGCCGCTCAAGGGATTGATCCAGCCTGACCATTGCCGTAACGCCAATAGCCGTTTCAAGCTATCGGTAAAGAGTCCCACCCCAATTAACGGCAACACGTAGCCGACGGTGTAGGCCAATAACAAACCACTGCCCAAGACTAAATCCTGTCGGCTGGCGACCCACGCCAGGAGGCTGGCTAACACGGGGGTACTGCAAGGGGAGGCGATCAAGCCAAAGGTCAATCCCGCCAAT
Organism: Synechocystis sp.; assembly: GCA_035285105.1. Lineage (GTDB taxonomy): Bacteria > Cyanobacteriota > Cyanobacteriia > Cyanobacteriales > Microcystaceae > Synechocystis. Next base: position 8,331 of record JAYKHU010000231.1, on the reverse strand, counting down.
AGGGCCTTTAACGCCGGGGGAAAATCGTCGCGGATCCAGTCTGTTGCTCCCAAACTAGGGAACTGCAACGGTAATAGCTCCAATAAATTTAACCCCATTAAAATGGCGACCAAACTCACCACCACGGGCAGTCCCACGCCAATTTGGCCATAGATTTTCCCGAGGGCCGCGGCCCCTAACCCCAAGCTTGCCAAGGTGATCGCCAACCCCAACGCAAACCAAAGGGATTGCTGAAAGGATCGCCAGCGACTTTGCGCCGCCGTGCCACCGATGTAGGCGATGGTTAAGGGTAACAAAGACAGTAAGCAGGGGGTGAGGCTCGTTGCTAACCCGGCCAAGGCGATGATGGCGAGACTGAGGGGGGTTAAGTGGTCTAACTGGGCCACCACGAGGGTATTCGCCCATTGTTGTAGCTGGTAGAGTTGGGTTTGAATCGTCTCCCACATAGGGTGTTTGGCCAATAAAAATGAGGTTTGTCCTTAGCTTAGGCCAATTTACCATTCGTCCTCTGGGTTGGGGTGTTGGTGATCCTCCGCTGAATCGGGATCGAGTTCCCAACGCCGTTGATCTCGACCACTAAAGGTTCTAGCGGTTTCCACCGGATGCCCATCAATACTGACAATGCCCATGGAACGGAGCAACCCTTCCGTCACGTTTTGATCTGGCGTGGGGGTTTGCCCTCCCACCGCTTCTTCCCCGACCACCTCCGCTTGATACCAATTATCATCGGGATCCCCGCCACTGAGGTTACCGCTATCAAGATGGGACATCCGCAAAACCTTCACCACATGGCCCAAGCCCGTATCCCGGTCAATTAAGCCATCGAAAAAGATGTCGGCTTGTTCTGACCCCGTGAGGTCTGCCAGCAAAAGTTCTTCAGATTGATCCCGGCTAGAATCTAAATAATCATTGCTAAAATTGGCAAAGTATTGATTAATATCCATTTCAAATACCCCTATTTTTACTCGGCTTAAACGTGAATTTTTAAGCTTTCTTGTTACTTTTATCCTAAACAACAATGGGGATCATGCCGCCTTTCGCAACAAAGTCTTAACATCTGTCCCCGGGAAACGTTACAATTTTTTAGAGAAATTTCTGATATTTACTATGGCAGTTTCCCTGTCCGATGAACAGTACAAAGCTAAGATGCAACGGCGAAAAGCCCTGCAAGATGAACGCATTGCCGCAGCAAAGGCGGAAAAAGGACTGATTATTGTCAATACGGGCAATGGTAAGGGGAAAACCACCGCAGCATTGGGGATGGTGCTACGATCGCTCGGGCATGGTTATAAAGTTGCTATTTTGCAATTCATCAAAGGGGCTTGGGAGCCAGCGGAAAAGGCCGCGTTTGCCCCCTGGCAAGATCAGTTAACCTTTCTGGCCCTGGGGGAGGGATTTACCTGGGAAACCCAAAACCGGGATAGGGATACGGCGATCGCCAAGGCGGCTTGGGAAACGGCCTTGACCTACATCCGCGATTCGGATTACAAGGTTGTATTACTGGATGAAGTTAACGTGGCGATGAAATTGGGCTACTTAACCGAGGAAACAGTCCTCGCAGGATTGGCAGAAAAACCCGAACTAAACCATGTGATTTTGACTGGGCGGGGAGCGCCCCCGGGGCTGATCCAGCAAGCGGATCTGGTGACGGAAATGACCCTGGTCAAACATCCTTTCCGCGAGCAGAATGTGAAAGCCCAACCCGGTATTGAATTTTGAGCGATCAGCTTACAAACACGCCGCCAGAATGCGTTGTTCGTTTTCCCCGATATCCGTAATGGCTTGATAGCCCGCCAAGGTAACGTCCAGGGGTCGCCCCGTTTGGGCTAAGGGCGATCGGGGGACTAAGGCAATGGCAAACTCGCTGGGGGGCTCTTCACCATAGGGATCCTGCACCTGCAATGCCAGTTCTTGGCGAGACAGGGTGCCGGTGGTGCAATAAAATTCTGACCGGGGCATAAACAGCGCCCCTTTAATCTGATTTCCCCGAACCTGAAAAATGAAATATTCTTGGCCGATCACATCCGGTTGGGACGATTGACCATAGTAGTAAATGCCGTCGGCGAGGGGCGGTGAGGGAAGTTGTTGGGCGAGGGAAACCGTTGGGGAGGTAGGGGTTAAGGCGGCCGAAAATGCTGGCAGTATCCCGCTACTCAAATTGCTGAGAACGCCCCATCCCCACCCGACTAGGTAAGGGGACAGCCGTTGCCCCCACCGCATCAAAGTGATAAAAAACATAAATTGTGTCAGGAGTAATGTGTTGAGTGAGCAACTATTTCCACCCTATCAATCCTGACTGCCCTGCACCTCCCCCAGTGGTGCGATCGTTACGAAACGATAGAAAAAAACACGCCATTCGTCCCAGGGATGGTGGAAAATAAACATGATTTCTGGGATGTCTCCCCGCTCTTTAATTTTTCTTTAACTTTCCTGGCTGTGCTTCCATGATTCCCCCTGAACTGATTGCCAAACTTGACCATGGACTCAAAGCACTGCAAAACCAGGAGTATGACCAGGCGATCGCCTCCCTGGAAACGGTTTGTCGTCGTGTCCCCAATCAGGGATCCCAACAATTTTTACAGGCCAAGATGGCGTTGGTGCGGGCCTATCGAGGCATCGGTAATCTGGATCAATCCCGGGAGTTATGCGAATCCCTGGTGGATCACCCCAATGCGGAGGTGCAAAACTGGGCCCGCACCATGATGCTGCTCTTACTCAAACAAGAGGCCCAGGGAGTAGAGGGTGAGGGTCAACAACAAGATGATGTGCTTTCCACGGAATTAAAAGCAGGACGGGCGGATTCTAGCCGTGTCAAAGTTGCGTTACCGAGGGTCGCCGATAGTTTTCAATTTACCGTGGGCATTGCCCTGCTGGTGCCGGTCCTAACCACGGCGTTACTCTTTGCCATTCCTACGTGGTTCTGGGGCATTCAGGATTGGCAGAAATTACTCGAATTTAGCCTTGGTTTTAGCTTACTGTTTAATCTTTTGTTCTTATTTTTTAGCACAATCATTGTTGATCGCCTCAATGAACGGGTGTTAGGAACCCAGTGGGGCAATCTCGGCACGATCCAAAAATACAGTCCCGAAGCGGGGGAGTTGTTGTTGCGGGTATCGCGGGCGGAAAAAATTCCAGTTCCCAAATTAGGGGTGATTCCCGACAATCGCCCGGTCATTTTTGCCTATGGCGTTAGCAGAAAAGTGACCCGCATCGTTGCGAGTCAGGGAATTTTTCGCTATTTAACCGCTGATGAAATTGCCACCCTCTATGCCCACGAACTGGGCCATATTCTGCGTCGGGATTGTGGCTTGATGACCTGGGTGAGCGGTTGGGGCCAACTGTGTTACTGGGGCTATTGCGAATTGCAGCATTGGCGGGGCCTCCGGCCGGCGATCGCCCAAGTGGCGGTTTTGCCCTTAATTTGGCTGTGTTTAGGGGGCTTTTACCTCAACCAACTGGCCAATCGTTACTTTTCCCGCACCCGCGAATATTATGCGGATCATTTTGCGGTCAATATCACCGGCAATCCCAATGCCTTAATCCGGGCGTTGGTGAAAATGTCCCGGGCTTTTGTCAAACAGGAACGTCAGGCGGAAAGCCCTGCGTTGTTTTTAGAGGGATTACGCCATTTTGTCAGTTATGACCCCTTAACGGCCGCCGCCTGTGAACGGGGAGAGCGGTTTAATCCGAAAATGGTCGGTGATTTATTGCTCTGGGATTGGGGCAGTCCCTGGCGGGGGGTCGTCACCTGGATTAGTTCCCATCCACTGCTGGGGAAACGCTTACAAGTACTGAGTCATTACGCAGAGCAATTGGATTTAGACACGGAATATAACCTGATTCTGAGTCGTCGCCAAATTTCCGTTCAAGCGGCTAAGCAGCGATCGCTCTTTTTTGGCCTAGAAATCCTGATCTGGTTGTTACCCCTGTGGTCAGCCCTGGCCTTATTTTGGTTTAGCCAACGGCCCCAAAGTCCCCTCGTGTTACCGGGATATCGGGGACTGTTAATCGGTGCCGGTCTGGGGGTATGGGTCAGAACAGCCTGGCAAAGCCTCGGACAACGGAAAGTTGCCGCCCCCACTGTCCTCAGCGTCCTCAGCGATCCCAATCTTAGTCCTATTTGGGGGACCCAAGTGCATTGGCAAGGGAAGCTCCGGCTCGTACAAGCAAGTATTTGGGGGCGTCCTAAGCTGTATTTCCATGATCGAACCGGGGTTGTGCCGGTGCGGTATCCCTTTTGGGTGAGGGTCTTACCTCCCTTCCTCTCTCCCCAGGCCCGCCTGGATGCCCTGACCCAAAAACCCTGTCAGGTGAGTGGCATGGCAGTGCGGGGATTGTCCCCTCAATTACAGGTGTCTTCCATTACTCAAGATGACGACGCCCTCTTTTTGGGCTATCCGCTTTTCCTTTCCTGGTTCGGAGGTTTACTCTTGATCTTGCTCGGAGGACTACTCCCCTAACGCTATGACCCGTCAAACTGTCTTAATTTGGTTTCGCAACGATTTACGCCTCCATGATCACGAAGGGATCCACCATGCCCTCGGGTCAGGGGCGGCGATCGCCGGGGTGTATTGTTATGATTCTCGCCAGTTTGCCACCACCCGTTGGGGATTTCCCAAAACCGGGGCGTTGCGGGCCAAGTTTTTGCAGGAAGCGGTGGAAGATTTAAGGCAACAGTGGCAAGCCTTGGGCGGTCAGTTTTGGATGACGGCGGGATTGCCGGAAATTATTATTCCCCAGTTAGCGGTTCAACTCCACGCCACCACGGTGTACTTTCAACGGGAAGTTACTCAAGAAGAAGTACAGGTGGAGCAACACCTCACCCAGGCATTACAGCGCCAAGGGATTCCCGTCCACCGCTTTTGGGGAACCACCCTCTACCATCCCGATGATTTGCCCTTTGCGGTGCAGGATTTACCCGATGTTTTCACCCCTTTTCGGAAGCAAATTGAGCATCAAAACATGGCGGTGCGTCCCTTGTTTCCCCCGCCCTCTGCTCTGCCGCCCGTGCCCCCTCTGGCGTTAACCTTGCCTACTCCCTCTCCCGAGTGGTTTCTGCCGGAGGAAGCGGATCCCCGGGGTGTGATGACTTTTCAGGGGGGAGAACGGGCGGGATTAGCCCGCTTAGACCATTATTTTTGGCAAGGGGATCATCTCAAAGCGTATAAAGCAACCCGTAATGGGATGCTTGGGGCCGATTATTCTTCCAAGTTTTCCCCCTGGTTGGCCTTGGGGTGTCTGTCTCCCCGGTGGATTTACCAAGCGGTGAAACGCTATGAACGGGAACGAATCAGCAACGATTCCACCTACTGGTTGATTTTTGAACTGCTCTGGCGGGATTTCTTTCGGTTTGTAGCCCAAAAGTATGGCGATCGCCTTTTTTATCGATCCGGTCTGCGGGGGATGCAGGGGACAGGGGGATGGGATCCGGCGCAATTTGAGCGTTGGCAAACAGGACACACTGGCTATCCCTTGATTGATGCAAATATGCGGGAATTGGCATTAACGGGGTTTATGTCCAACCGGGGTCGGCAAAATGTTGCCAGTTTTCTCTGTAAAAATTTAGGGCTGGATTGGCGATCGGGGGCGGCTTGGTTTGAATCCAGCTTGATTGATTATGATGTGTGCAGCAATTGGGGCAACTGGAACTACATCGCTGGCACGGGTAATGATCCCCGCAACGCTCGCTACTTCAATATTCTCAAGCAGGCAAAACAGTATGATCCCCAGGGAGCTTATGTGCGTCATTGGCTACCGGAATTAGCACCATTACCCACCGCTAACGTCCATCAACCTTGGTCCTTAACCCCCCAGGAACAACAACGTTTGAACGTCCGTTTGGGGCAAGACTATCCCCGGCCTTGTATTGAGCTAAAATATCCCACCCATCGCGGTTAAGTTAGCCTAATGAAGCTGCACCAGGCGTTGAATATCATCGTTTTGACCGATTAACACCAGAATCATGCCGGTTTGGAGCCGTAGGGTCGGCGAGGGATTAATTTGAAACTTCTCTTCGGATCCGATCGCCAAGACGCTGACGCCATAATTTTTGCGGAGCTGCAAATCCATCAGGGTTTTATTGCAAAATTGATCGGGCACTTTAATTTCCACGATGCTGTTATCGGGGTCGAGTTTAAACCGATCCACGATGGAGGGGGTGGTCAAGCTATAGGCTAAATCTTGCCCCGCCTCATGTTCAGGGAAGACAATAATATCCACCCCTAATCGTTTGAGGATTTTTTCGTGGGTATCGGAGGAGACTTTCGCCACAACGGATTTCACGCCCCCTTCCTTGAGGTTCAAACAAGTAATAATGCTTTCCTTGAGGTAATTGCCGATCGCCACAATTACCGTTTCAATTTCAAAAATCCCCGCTTCCCGTAATGCAGTATCGTCGGTGGAATCCAGGCTAATGGCATTGGCTACCACCTTATCTGCGAGGACTTCCGAGACCAATTTAGGATTTTGATCAATCCCCAGGACATCATATCCATTGGCATGGAGGGTTTCGCACACCGCCCGTCCAAAACGACCCAGGCCAATAACCGCAAATTGACGTTTTTCTTGGCGAATTAAATGAAAAAAGCGACTGGTTGTCATTGCCCTGGGTTACTCACAATGTTGAAAAAAGACGAAGGGTTTAAGCAAACAAAACGCCATTGTTACGGGCTGAATGGCGGGGTGGATTCCCTCGATAATATCCTGGTTTGCGTTATTGCTTACCTTGAAATCGGGTTTGGGCCGTCTGAAATGCCTCACGCATCACCGCTTGAATTTTTTTCGGATCCGGCTTTTTGCCCCCCATCACATCCCCAAAATACACACAGGCCCCTTCCCCTAGGGACCAAGTATAGGCAGCGGCCCAGGAGGCAGCCACCACCGCCCCCAACCCTGGTACAAATTTAATTAACTCCCGCCCCACCGCCTGGGCCAGAAATCCCCCGGCGATCGCACTGGCAATGCCCCCAGCCTGGGAAGGGGTGAGCACTTGCCCATAGAGTTGTCCCAAAAGCCCCACTAAGGAAATTTGTAATGTGGTCAACACCGGCATGGTGGCAAAGGGTAGCGGTACCGCCGCTAACGTTCCGGCCATCACAGAAAACGCCAAAATATAGCGCCGGGCAACATCTCGATAAATCGACCCCAACCGCTTCCCCGTTTCCCCATCCAAGAGTTGGTGCAAGGTTTGAGCTTCCGCCGCCGGTAGTCGCGCCGCTAGGCGATCGCGCAACGTGGTTAACCCGTAAAATACCGGGTCATAACCGTCCTCTTCCCGGGTAAAGTCGATCATCACCGCTTCATCAATCCAAGGCTCAAAATTGGCCTTAATGGCGGCAAAGGCTCGGTTAATTGCCTCTAAATCAGGGGGATAGGGGGGGTGATCATCCCTGGGATCAGCGTATACTTCATGTAAACAGGTCACCACCAATAAACAGGGAATAGTCGGGTGAGCCTGCCGCAACCCTTGCACAATTTGTTGCAGGGTATCCGTGGCAAAGTCCGTAATTTTCACCGTCAGAATTAACACCTTGGCCGCAGGGGGATGGTGTTCGTCCCTGGGAGGCCCTAACTCCCCTTGGAGTTCCTCAATCAAAGCCGTGGCGTTGTGGTTAATATCCCCTAATCCCACGGTGTCCGTAAAAATCAGTAGGGGCAACTCCTCGGAGGGATAGGCGTACTGGGCCGTATGTTGGGTATGGGGTTGAAACCCTTGTCCCACAATCTCCGCCGATGCACCGGTTAAGCCGCGCACGATGGAACTTTTCCCGGATTGGGGTTTGCCAATGAGTAGGGCTTCAGTGGTCGGGAGTTCTGCACGTAATTGAGTTAGAATTTCAGTAATTTCAGCTTCATTAACCCAAAAACTGCTTAACAGCTTGTTTTTAATCCAGTCTAGGGGGAGTAACGTCTTGAGCCGCTCCCCCGAGGTGGTCAAAAACCGCGACACATCCCCCGGCCAACCCTGGGATACTGTCTTTTCCGGGGGGGCATTAACAGCAGGGGCATCATTTAGTTCAGATACGAAGTCAGATACTTCAGACTCTGGGGAAACTGGGGGGATCTTTGCCATGGCGCTACCAAACGTTAAGACAATTTTAGCCGGTAGGCTGACATCACCAGGGCATTCAGAATGGCCGCGGCCACCGGGGATCCCCCCTTATTGCCTTCTACGCGAATTTGGGGACAGGGGAGGGAGGCGAGGGCCTGCTTTGCTTCAAGCACCCCGATAAACCCCACAGGTACACCAATCACCAGTGCCGGTTTTGCCCGCCCCTCGGCGATCGCCTCACAGAGGGCCAGTAGGGCGGTGGGGGCATTGCCAATGACATA
>JAYKHU010000230.1:0-11158 GCA_035285105.1 Synechocystis sp. | reverse complement strand
ATGCCTACGAAGCCATCCAACAGGCAGACGGCAAAATCCAACTCCATCCCCGCCAATCCTTTGAACTGTGGAAGGAAATTGTCCAACTCCATTCCCTACCCTGGCAAGCGGTGGAAGTGCAGAGTGCTTTGGCTCTGAAAAAGGCGATCGTGAATCTCATTCTGCGCCAAGCGGAAGAACTGGCAGAGTTAGCCCGTAACTTGGAACGGTCCAACGCAGATCTGAAAAAATTCGCCTACATTGCCTCCCACGATTTACAAGAGCCGTTAAATCAGGTCAGCAATTATGTGCAGTTGCTGGAAATGCGCTACAGCGAAGCGTTGGATGAAGATGCCAAGGACTTCATTGAGTTTGCGGTTACCGGGGTGAGCCTGATGCAAACCCTGATCGACGACATTTTGACCTATTCCAAAGTGGATACCCAGTATGCCCAACTGACCTTTACCGATGTGCAATTGGTGGTGAACAAGGCCCTGGCAAATCTCAAACAACGGATTAAGCAATGTGATGCCCAGATCGAAGTGGGGTCCATGCCAGCGGTGATGGCGGATCAAATTCAGTTAATGCAAGTCTTCCAAAACCTGATCGGTAATGCCATTAAGTTCCGCCGTGATGCTCAGCCGATAATTAAGATCTGGGGCGATCGCCGGGAAGATGATTGGGTGTTTGCCGTCCAAGACAATGGCATTGGCATTGACCCGCAGTTTTTTGACCGGATTTTCGTTATTTTCCAACGGCTCCACACCCGCGACGAGTATACGGGAACCGGCATGGGGTTAGCCATTTGTAAGAAAATCATCGAAGGTCATCGGGGCAACATCTGGGTTGAATCCACCCCCGGCGAAGGCTCCACCTTCTACTTCTCCATTCCTATCAACGGTTAGGTAACCATGTCCGATGCAATCAGTCCGCCTAAAATCATTCTGTTGATTGAAGACAGCAAAGCCGATAGCCGCCTGGTGCAAGAAGTCCTAAAAACCAGCACCGTTGACCATGAATTAATTATTCTGAGCGACGGTCTAGCCGCAATGGAATTCTTGCAACAAACCGGGGAGTACACCGATGCGCCCCGACCCAACTTGATTATCTTGGACTTGAACTTACCCAAGAAAGATGGACGGGAAGTGTTGGCGGAAATCAAGCAAGACCCCCAACTGAAGCGCATTCCCGTGGTGGTGTTGAGCACCTCCCATAATGAGGATGATGTACTCAGTAGTTACGAGTTGCATGTGAACTGCTATCTAACCAAATCCCGCAACCTCAAAGACCTGTTTAAGATGGTGCAGGGCATTGAATCCTTTTGGTTAGAAACGGTTACGTTGCCTTCCGGGTGACCACTTCCCCAAAGCCTAGACTAGAATCGAAGCACAGTTTAGGCTTGATGGTTTTGCTCAGCCCTCCAGAATAAGGTTAACACCAGCACTTTTTTCCTGGTGAGCGCCCCCCCAACCCGCTAGGTTAATCCTTTTTGAGTTTGCCAAACATTGTTAGCTGGTTCACTACTCTCCATGTCTTTTCCTTCTTGCCTTCATATCCTCCTCATTGAAGATAATGCGGCCGAAGCTCGCTTACTCCAGGAGATTCTCAAAGGGGCGACAAAAGCAACCTTTGAATTTTGCCATGTTCAGCGCCTGACAGAGGCCCTCAACACCCTACAGGAGCAAAGCAACTTTGACATTATTTTGTTGGATTTGACCCTCCCCGACAGCCAGGGCTTGGATTCCCTACCTAAACTGCAAAAACTGTCCCGTTCGTTACCCATTGTGGTGCTAACCCACCATCAGGACGAAGCCCTCGCCCTAGAAGCGGTCAAGCAGGGGGCCCAGGATTACTTGGTGAAAAGAGATGTCAGCTTAGATGTCCTATTGCGGTCAATTTTATATGCCATTCAACGCCATTCCTTAGCCCAGCAATTATCGGCGCAGAATAAATCCCTGAGTGCGAATCTAGAACGGCAGGAGGTGGAACTCTCCCAGGCGAAGGCGGCCAATCAACTGAAGTCGGAATTTGTGTCGATGTTGTCCCATGATTTCCGCAACCCCCTGAATACCATTCTGCTCTCGGCAGGGTTATTGGAAGAAAGTGGCGATCGCCTGAGTAAGGGGCAGCAACAGAATTATTTCAAAATGATCCGCACGGCCATTAATGATTTGGACGAATTATTGTCAGAAGTGTTGTTATTGGGGCGCACGGAAAACGGTAAACTAAGCTGTCAATTTGAGTGTTTGGATTTAACCCTGTTTTGCCAAGACTTAATTCGGTTAGTGAATAATGCCCAAAGTCAGCCCCGGCAGATTGAATTTCGTCCCCAAGGGAATTTACATCAGGGGTTATGGGATGCCCATTTACTACGCCATATTTTTTGCAATTTACTCAGTAACGCCATTAAGTATTCCCCGGCGGAAACCCCCATTGTGTTTGAGGTGATTGCCCAGGAATCAACCATGATCTTCCGGGTCTCTGACCACGGCATTGGTATTCCCCCAGAGGCGATCGCCGACTTATTCGATCCCTTTTTCCGGGCCGATAATGTGGACGGGGTGTCGGGCACGGGGTTAGGATTGGCGATTGTGCAACGGTGTACGGTTTTACATGGGGGGGAGGTCATGGTGGAAAGTCAAGAAAATCAGGGATCAACATTTACCATCCGTTTGCCCATCGTTAACGATGAAGACCCCCTGGACTCGAATGACCATGACGAAGCGAAAGTTGCCACGATTTCAGGTCAGGTCAATTAGCTTGGTGAGGCTAGGTAAGGATGCCAAAATCTCCGGTTGCCCCACTGCCCCCAAATTACAGTTAGACTTCAATAAACCCAATGAAACAGGAGGTCAATGATGGTCGTTGCCACAGCTAAGCCCCTCACGGCGGAAGAATATCGGCAAAAAGAAGCCCAAGCAGTCGAAAAAAGTGAGTTTATCCAAGGAGAAATTATTCCCATGGCCGGCGCTTCTGCAAACCATAACTTTCTGACAGGGAAACTTCATGCCCTTCTACTGATTGCCTTAGAAGATCATGGTTATTCCGTATTTATGAGTGATATGAGGCTGTGGAGCGCTGAATCTGGGAGCTATTTTTATCCCGATGTGATGGTGATTGCGGAGGAGCCGAGGTTTACTGATAGCACACAAATAGAAGTGACAAACCCCTGCTTTATTGCGGAAGTGCTTTCCTCTTCGACGGGGGGCTTTGATAAAAATCAGAAATTTGGCTTTTACCGTTCCATCCCCGAGTTGCAGGAATACTTATTAATTGATCAGTTCGACTATCGCGTTGAACATTACCAAAAAGTTGGCGATCACCAATGGTTACTAACGGAATTGGTCGGCCAAAATGCTGAAGTTAAATTGAGTTTCATGGATGTCACCGTTAAACTGGCTGACCTGTATAAACGGGTTGAGTTTCCCAATGATGATCCTGCCCCAACCGCTTAACTGCCGGTGGGGAAAGACAAAATAAGTCTTAGCAGCACGATCACCATCTTTTTTAGATCAGGTGAATTAATTTTTCAATACTAGGCAAGGATGCCAAAGTCCCCTAAAGTAGGGAGGTTTGCAGGCAAATTGCGATTTGTTCAGGTTTTTGACGGCATGGAAATATCCCAATTAATTTTTAATGGCATTGCGGTGGGCAGTATCATCGCCCTAGCTGCTGTGGGCTTGACCCTGACCTACGGTATTTTGCGATTGTCCAACTTTGCCCACGGGGATTTTATGACCCTGGCGGCTTACCTAACCTGGTTTGCTAATACTAATGGGGTGAATCTCTGGGTAGCCATGGGCATTGGCTGTGGGGGCACGATCGCCGCTATGTTGCTGAGTGAATGGTTGTTGTGGAAACCGATGCGGGATAAACGGGCCACCTCCACCACGTTGATTATTATTTCCATTGGTTTGGCCTTATTTATCCGCAATGGCGTTCTCTTGCTCTGGGGCGGCAGCAACCAAAATTATCAAGTGCCCATTATTGCGGCCCAGGATGTGATGGGCATTAAGCTGGAATATTACCGCTTGATTGTGATTGGTATGGCGATCGCCGCCATGATTGGGTTGCATTTGTTATTGCAGAAAACCAAGGTGGGTAAAGCGATGCGGGCGGTGGCGGATAATGTGGATTTAGCGAAGGTTTCCGGTATCAATGTGGAATGGGTGGTGATTTGGACTTGGATCATTACGGCGGTGCTGACCGCCCTGGGGGGATCCATGTATGGGTTGATTACCACGTTGAAACCGAATATGGGCTGGTTCTTGATTTTGCCCATGTTTGCGTCGGTGATTTTGGGGGGCATTGGCAATCCCTACGGGGCGATCGCCGGGGGGCTGATTATCGGCATTGCCCAGGAAGTGAGTGTGCCCTGGTTTGGCACCAGTTACAAAATGGGGGTGGCGTTATTGTTGATGATCGTCATTTTATTCGTCCGTCCCCAGGGGCTATTTAAGGGCACACAATAATGGCAAAAGCGGGAAAACAACGCCTAGATGCGCTTTTGGTGGAACGGGGTTTGTGTCCCTCCCGGGCCCTAGCCCAACGCTTAATCCGGGCCGGGGAGGTGAAAGTTAATCAACACATCGCCGATAAACCGGGAAATCTAGTGGCGATCGATGCGGAAATAAATGTTGCCGAGAAACCTCCTTACGTGTCCCGGGGCGGTGAAAAATTGGCTAAAGCCCTAGAAGAATTTGAAATTAATGTCACTGATCGCATTTGCTTAGACGGGGGTATTTCCACCGGCGGCTTCACCGATTGTTTACTGCAAGCGGGGGCAGCCCAGGTGTACGGTATTGATGTGGGCTATGGGCAGGTGGCGTGGAAATTACGGCAGGATGAACGGGTGATTTTACGGGAACGGGTTAATTTTCGCCATTTAACCCCCCAGGCACTTTACGAAAACAAGCCTTGGCCGAATTTGGGTGTGATGGATTTATCCTTTATTTCCCTCACCAAAGTGCTAGACCCCCTCTGGCAACTGTTAGCGCCCCCGAAGGAAGTGGTGTTGTTGGTCAAACCCCAATTTGAAGTGGGACGGGAAAAAATTGGCAAAAAAGGGGTGGTGCGTAACCCCCAGGATCAAGCCGCCGCTATTGATCAAGTATGGCGATCGGCGCAATTACTCGGCTGGCAATTCCACGGGTTGACCTATTCCCCCATCACCGGCCCGGCAGGCAATGTGGAATATCTCCTCTGGCTCACCCAATCCGTCACCAACATATCCCCAACCCTAGGGGATTTTTGTTTAACCACGACGAACGCCCTGACAATCCTGGGCAGATAATTTGTCCGAACCCAGGGAGTAATGACTATGGATAACACAAGCGGGATGGATAAACGCCAACTACGCCAATACTTTTTAGCCCAACGTCAACAGCTTTCTCCGCCACAGTGGCAGGCAAAAAGCCAACAATTGTGTGAACATCTCAGTCAACAGGCCTTATTTCAGCAGGCAAAAACCGTCTGTGCCTACGTCAGTTACCAACAGGAAGCGGATTTATCATCTCTATTTTCCTTACCCAAAGTGTGGGGATTACCCCGATGTGTCAACAAACAATTACTTTGGTCTACCTGGCATCCCAAGGCTCCTTTAGTCCCCGATAAATACGGCATTTTAGTGCCGGAATTAACCGCCCCGTTACTCGACCCCACGCAAGTGGATTTGATTTTAGTCCCCACCCTTGCCGGCGATCGCCGGGGGTATCGTTTAGGTTATGGCGGTGGGTATTATGACCGTCTTTTTGCCCAACCCGCATGGCAAGCCATTCCCCGCATCGGCATTGTCTTTGCGATGGCGATCGTCGATTACTTACCGGCTGACCCCTGGGATTTGCCCTTAGGGGGGTTATGTACAGAGATAGGGTACTGGGAGCGAGAGAATTAGCCTAAAAAAAGTCCCCCAGTGCGGGGGACAATGATGAACTTTTGAGGTTGTATTGAGCCTATCAAACCTTAGGCCTAGGGACAAAGTATCCTGAACTTACTCAACAATGACTTTACCCACCATGCCAGCGCCCCGATGGGGTTCGCAGTAGTAGGTGTAGGTACCCGGTTCGGTAAAGGTGGAAGAGAAACTTTCCCCGGCCGCAAATGCCAAGCCTTTGTGGGACAATTTAGCGGCAGCGCCGTCATCAACGCCATCCCCTGAGGCAAAGACAACGTTATGGGGCGCCAGTTTGTTGTTTACCCATTTAACTTCGTCCCCGGCTTTGATGGTGACAGTGCTGGGTTCAAAGCCTAAGGCACCGCTGTCCGATCCCATTTTAACGGTGACGGTTTCAGCCGCAGCGGGGCTAACGGCTAAGAAAAAGCTGGAGACGACCAGCAGCAAGCTAGCTAAGACGGTTAGAAATTTTTTAGACATTTTCTTGAAAAGTTAATGTAGTGAAAACAGGGTGTTGCCCCAGAAAATCAGGCGCGATGGCCGAAATTTCTCGTATTGTTATGAATCTTATCACAATGTTTGACAGGTCGTCATAGGGAGAAATGGCCAGCGGCGTTGGCCTGACGGGTCACTTCCAAATAGATATGCTCAAGGGTGATGGGGGGGCAGGCCAGGGACTGAAAGGTTAAAGGCTGGAATTTGTCGATGATGGTGGCCAGAGGAATGTCCTCGGGGAGCCAAAATGCCAGTTTGCCCCCATACCAACGGTGTTGCCACTGTAGGGTTTGGGCCACGGCGATCGCCTGGGCATCATCGTCGGTACTAACGGTGAGAATCCCGTGGGCGGGGACCCAATGGCGGAGTTCCCCTAGGCTGCCTTCCGTGAGCAGTTGACCACGGTGGAGAATTCCGATCCGGTCGCAGAGTTTTTCCGCTTCGTCTAATAAATGGGTGGTTAATAATAAAGTCATGCCCTCGCGGCGCAGGGTTTGGATCAGTTGCCAGAGGTCATAACGACTTTCAATATCCAATCCCGTTGTGGGTTCATCCAAAATTAACACCTGCGGTTTATGCATCAGGGCGATCGCCAAATTGAGTCGTCGTTGCATACCGCCACTCAGGTTTTCCACCAAAGCGCTACCCTTTTCCGTTAAATTAACCGCCGCCAAACACCAATCGGCCCGTTGTCGGCAAGTCCGGCGATCGAGGCCGTAAAGGGTGCCAAAAAAATTGAGATTTTCACGACAACTGAGGCTGCGATAAAACAGGTTTTCCTGGGGGGCAATGCCTAACCAGCGTTTGTCCGTTTGTTGCAACGGTCGCCCCCGTAAGAGAATCTGTCCACTGTCGGGCCGACGTAATTGGCTAATCAGATTGATAATAGTGGTCTTGCCCGCACCGTTAGGGCCCAGTAACCCATAAACTTCTCCCGCCGCCAGCGTAAAACTGAGATCCCGCACCACAGCAACGCCATCGATCCGGTGACTGATCTGGTTAAAGTGCAACATAATTTGGCGATCGCCATCCGATGGAAAAAAGGGAACGGTTCGACTAGGCTAACGACCTAAGCGGATTGTGTCTACAAACGAGGGAACAATAGCAAAGGACAATTCCCTAACCGCTGGAACTTAATTTACCGTGATTAGTTCTGTAAAGTCGTTAGGGTTTACGATGCGAGTGACTAAAAATGACCGCCATGAGACGCCTTTCGGGATTATTGCAGTTTGTCATCGGCTTTATATTGGGAGTCGGCCTGTTTGTGGGCGGAATTTCCCTGGCCGGCTATTTCATGTTTAATCGCTTTGCCGTTAATCCAGAGAAACCGATGTTTCCAGAGGAATTACCCAAAGCGTCGGAGCCTGAGGCGTCGGATCAAGGGAAGGACTCCCAAGAGGCATCTTCAGAAAACACGGAAACCCCCAAGGCGGAGGCCACCCCGACCCCAACCCCAACGCCCACTCCCCAAGCAACCCTTCCCCCAGGGGCCTACAATGCCCAAGTGGTCTGGGGAGGCAGTTTGATTGTGCGCTCCGAGCCGAGTAAGCAGTCCGGCACGGTTACCTCCATTGGCTATCGCGATGAAGTCATTGTGCTCAAAAACGAAGGGGAATGGTCTCAAATTAAAGTCGGCAACAATGCCATTGGCTGGGTACGGTCGGGGAATTTAGAAAAATTAGCGGCGTCGGAATCCCCTTAATATTCCTCGAAGGTCTCTGGCGAATAAACTAAAGTGATTAGAGTGATAGGGAGTTTGTGCTCACCTGTCGCTCCCTCCTTGGTAACTGATATTTCCCATGTCCTCATCCCGCGGCCCTTACAAAAGTCAATTATTTTCGACCTTAAACCGCCACTCTCAACGGCTGCGCGATCGCCTGGGGACAACGGTGCGCCAAATTAAGGTTGCCGCAGAGTGGGGGGTACAGGCGTTAATTTATCCTTTTTATTGGTTACTGCATCCCCAAAAATGGTTGGGGCCAGTCTTTGCAGCCGGGGCACCATCACCGTCAGCGGCTTTACCCCCTCACCCAAATGACGATGGCAACGCGGATGATGACGAGACTTTCTCCTCCACCCTCGCAGATCGTCCAATTCAAGCCGTACTCACCACCGTACAGCCGTGGCTGCTGGCATCCGATTCATCTTTGGATGTTCCCCTCACCGACCCCCTAGGGGAGACACTGCGCGGGTCGTTACCGTTGCCAATCCCTAACTCCCAGAATCCCCGGCCGGCGATCGCCCTGGAGGCTTCGCCCCAATCCCTGGCATTCAGTTCTGGGGATCCCACCCCACCGTCACAGCTTAGTCATTGGGGTCAACAGGTTAAACAATTGTTTTATCGTCCAGACCCCACCATCGTCATCCAAGGTATTGCCTGTCGTTGTAGCGATCGCCAGTTAGTGTTAACCACCCAGGACAACTTAACCTTAGACGTAT
This sequence comes from Synechocystis sp., assembly GCA_035285105.1. Classification (GTDB taxonomy): domain Bacteria; phylum Cyanobacteriota; class Cyanobacteriia; order Cyanobacteriales; family Microcystaceae; genus Synechocystis. The sequence continues at coordinate 2,352 of JAYKHU010000230.1, read as the reverse complement.
TATCCCTTCCCCAAAAACAGGCCCTGGAACAATTAATCCGTCAAGAACTGGCCCAATTTCGTTACCATCACCGCCGTCACTGGGCCCTAACCCAACGGCGGTGGCGGGGCATTCCCCTGATCAATGGCAACACCCAGGAGATTATTGCCCCCTTGGATTGGCTGTGGCAGGGCATTTATCGCTGGCAAGCCCGCCCCGATGTTCCTGGGTCCCTGATTCCCAAGGCCCCACCGCCCTTGCCTGCCCTGCCCAAAATTAATGCGTGGGTCGAACAAACCACCACCGCCCTGACCCACCATCCGGTCATTGAAGCCACGGTGGTCAAATCCCAACAGGTTTCCGTACAACTGATGGACGCCATTCCCCTGTCAGCGTTTCCTCCGGCCCTCCAGCAACGGGGGGAAGCCCTCCGGCAAAAACTAAGCCAAGGATTAGCAAACCGGGAAAATGCCCCCGATCTCAGTGCCGATCCCTTTGAACTCACTGTGTTAATTCAAGCGGCGATCGCCTATTTCTTTGGTTCCGGTTCCCGCACCCCGCTGTCCCCTTCTTCCCCGAACACGTCTCCCCTAACGGAGGGGGATGACCACACCGCCACGCCTTGGTTGCCATGGGATGAGTTGTTTGCGGAACTTCCCTCACCCACCCTAGCTCAGCCCCTCTTATCTCCCCCGCCTCCCCCTTCTGCCCAGGAGCTAGTCCCGACCCAAATCCCAGCGATGACAGCCCCCCCCACCGCTGCCGTGAACGTTACCCCGGCCCCGCATGCTGCTTTTTCCCGGTGGTCTCCGGTGGCTGACCCGTGGGAAGACTATTTTGGCGAGGGGTCAATGGTCTCTCCCAAACTACCAGACACTAAGGGAATGACCGTTTCCCCCCAGTCCCCCACTGGCCTAGAGACCGCCTTTGACTGGATCGAGACCTCCGCCAAGGCAATGGGCTACGACAAACATATTTTGGTGTGGTGCTTGGAATGGCTCGATCGCCTCATTTATCATTTGGAGGTGGCTATCGGGCGGCTATGGCAATGGTTAAAAGGCCGATTGGGCTGGCCCCAAAATTCCTCCCTCAGTAAATAATCCATAATCCGTGATCAACCCAGCGCTGGGACTCCCCCATCAACCGCTAATATAGGAAAACATCTTCATTACTCCCTTGGCCCTGTTTGCATAGTTTCATGAGCGAAAGAACCTTATTTGATAAAGTTTGGGATCTCCATACAGTTAGTGTCTTACCCTCCGGGCAAACCCAACTCTTCATTGGCTTGCACCTCATCCATGAAGTCACCAGTCCTCAGGCCTTCGCCATGCTCAAGGAACGGGGGTTAACGGTGATGTATCCTGATCGCACCATCGCCACGGTGGATCACATTGTTCCCACCGATAATCAACAACGGCCCTTCTCCGATGGGCTAGCGGAAGAAATGATGCGGGCGTTGGAAAATAATACCAAAGCAAATCAAATCCAATTCCATCAGATTGGCTCAGGCAACCAAGGCATTGTCCATGTGATTGCACCGGAACAGGGGTTAACCCAGCCGGGGATGACCATTGCTTGCGGGGATTCCCACACCTCTACCCACGGGGCCTTTGGGGCGATCGCCTTTGGCATTGGGACGTCCCAAGTGCGAGATGTGTTAGCGGCCCAGAGTTTGACGTTGAATAAACTGAAAGTCCGCAAAATTGAAGTGAATGGGGAATTACCCGCCGGAGTTTACGCCAAAGACGTGATTTTACATATTATTCGTAAACTCGGGGTCAAAGGCGGTGTGGGCTATGCCTATGAGTATGCCGGCTCAACCTTTGCCCAAATGAATATGGAAGAGCGCATGACCGTGTGCAATATGTCCATTGAGGGCGGAGCCCGCTGTGGTTACATTAACCCCGACCAGGTGACGTTTGATTATCTACAGGGTCGGGATTTTGCTCCCCAAGGTTCCGATTGGGACAAAGCCGTGGCCTGGTGGCAGAGCATTGCCAGTGACGCCGATGCTGTTTACGACGATGTGGTCAGCGTCCGGGCCGAAGAGATTGAACCCACGGTGACCTGGGGCATTACCCCGGGTCAGGGCATTGGCATTAGTGAACCTGTTCCAACCCTGGACAGTTTAACCGCTGATGATCAGGCGATCGCCACCGAGGCCTATGATTACATGCAACTTAAGCCGGGTCATCCGTTAAAGGGCACCAAAGTCGATGTCTGCTTCATTGGCAGTTGCACCAACGGGCGGTTAAGTGATCTCGAAGAAGCCGCCCGCATTGCCAAGGGTCGTCAGGTGGCCCCGGGGGTTAAAGCCTTTGTGGTACCGGGATCGGAGCGGGTCAAAAAAGCAGCGGAAGCGGCGGGGTTAGA
>JAYKHU010000229.1:0-8189 GCA_035285105.1 Synechocystis sp. | reverse complement strand
AAGCCCGACGAAACGGAAACCGGGGATCAGCCGGCCTATGGTCAGGTGCTGAAAACCACCCCTATTTTTGATTTGGAGTTACCTAAGCGTTTGGAGGCAAAGGGCATTGAGTTTGCCGCTGCGCCGCCGCCGAAAAATTCGTGGTTTGGCACATTATTGAGTTGGGTGATTCCGCCCCTGATTTTTGTCGGTATCTGGTCATTTTTCCTTAACCGCAATAATGGGGGCGCACCGGGAGGAGCATTGGCGTTTACCAAAAGTAAGGCCAAGGTTTATGTGGAAGGGGATTCTACCAAGGTCACCTTTGATGATGTGGCGGGGGTGGAAGAGGCTAAAACGGAATTGAATGAAGTGGTGGATTTCCTCAAATTTCCCCAACGTTACACCGCTTTAGGGGCCAAAATTCCCAAGGGGGTCTTATTGGTGGGGCCACCGGGTACGGGTAAAACCCTGTTAGCCAAAGCCGCCGCGGGGGAAGCGGGGGTGCCGTTTTTTAGCATTTCCGGCTCGGAGTTTGTGGAACTATTTGTTGGGGCCGGGGCAGCCCGGGTGAGGGATTTGTTTGAACAGGCCAAAAAGCAAGCGCCTTGTATTGTTTTCATCGACGAGTTAGATGCGATCGGTAAGTCCCGGGCTAGTGGTCCCATGATGGGGGGGAACGATGAACGGGAGCAAACATTAAACCAACTGTTAACGGAAATGGATGGTTTCAGCGCCACAGGGGCCACAGTGATTGTGTTAGCCGCCACTAACCGCCCGGAAACGTTAGATCCGGCCCTATTGCGTCCCGGTCGTTTCGATCGCCAAGTATTGGTGGATCGCCCGGATTTAGGGGGGCGCTTAAAAATCCTGGAAATTTACGCCAAAAATATCAAGCTCGATAACGATGTGGATCTAAAAGAGATTGCCACCCGTACCCCCGGTTTTGCTGGGGCGGATTTAGCCAACTTGGTTAACGAAGCGGCGTTACTTGCGGCCCGTAATAAACAAGACACGGTGAAAGGGGCCGATTTCCGGGAGGCGATCGAACGGGTGGTGGCCGGTCTAGAGAAAAAAAGCCGGGTGTTATCGGAAAAAGAGAAAAAGATTGTTGCCTACCACGAAGTGGGTCACGCTCTGGTGGGGGCGGTGATGCCGGGGGGCGGTAAAGTGGCGAAAATTTCCATTGTGCCCCGGGGCATGGCCGCTTTGGGTTACACCTTGCAAATGCCGACGGAAGACCGCTTTTTGATGGATGAATCGGAATTGCGGGATCAAATTGCCACCCTGCTAGGGGGCCGGGCCGCCGAAGAAATTGTTTTTGGCAGTATCACCACCGGGGCGGCCAATGATCTGCAACGGGCGACGGATTTGGCGGAACGGATGGTCACCACCTACGGCATGAGTAAAATTCTTGGCCCCCTCGCCTACGAGAAAGGGCAACAAAATACCTTTTTGGGGGATGGAATGCTGGGCAATCCCCGCCGCATGGTCAGCGATGACACCGCCAAGGAAATTGATCGGGAAGTCAAGGACATTGTCGAACGGGGTCACCAAAATGCCCTAACGATTTTGCAGGAAAACCGGGATTTATTGGAGGCGATCGCCGAAAAAATTCTGGCCAAAGAAGTGATTGAAGGGGAAGAACTACAAACTTTCCTGGGTCAAGTCAAAAATCCTGTCCTTGTTCAGTGACAAAATACTTGGGCTGTCGTTAGCGAAACCGATGGCCCTGGGAGGAAATCCTCAGTAATTTCGACAAACCCCCCACCGCCTTCCCCTGGATTATTCGGCAAATTTCCTTAAATCCTCAGCGGATTTTGCCCAGGCGATCGCCCTAATGAAAGTGTCTGATAATATGGGCAGAAGCTACACAGTGCCCAACTTGGAGTCGCTGTCGGCCGTAAACATTCAATCTGAATTATAAGGACTGGTTGAAGATGGAATCCAACGTAGAACAAAAAACCGCAACTCCTGGGGTTAAAACTGATCTTGGCCCCCTTGCTACCGAACAGAAAGGCCCAATCACCGACCAGGCTTGGCAAGAATGGCTACAGCCGGTATGGGACATTTTGGGCAAAGTCCCCGAACTGACTGGTCAGTTTTTTGAAGATAACAAGCAGCCGCTGATTTCCCTGGGCATTATTTTGTTGGGCATTGTCAGCGTCAAAATTTTGATTGCCGTCCTCGATGCCATCAACGATATCCCCTTACTGGCGCCCATGTTGCAATTGATTGGTATGGGCTACACTGCTTGGTTTATTTGGCGTTACCTCTGGAAAGCCTCCAATCGTCAGGAATTAGTATCCGAACTAGGAGCCTTAAAAGATCAAATCTTTGGCAGCTAATGCTGTTCCCCCCTCTATTGCGGTCCTCCGTCGCCCAGGGTCGGGGGATTTTCCCCTTGTTAGGGAAACTCCACACCGCATTGCTCAAAAAAAATCCCCCCTAAATCTTGACAAAGTCTTCTTTAACTGATGTAATGATAAAAGTCTGAAATCAGAAATGGGTCTGTAGTTCAACTGGTTAGAGCACCGCCCTGTCACGGCGGAAGTTGCGGGTTCGAGCCCCGTCAGACCCGTTAAATTTTTTAAAATCAAGAAGTTAACTTTCCCCGAGCTTTTTTGGAGCCATGGGTGAAAATTTTCCTAGCTTTCGCCTCACCCCGTTCACCGGCCCCCTACTAGCCATTTTCGTCTTTTCCCTGGTACTGCGCTTCTGGAACCTAGGGCAATTCAACGAACTGGTGTTTGATGAGGTTTATTACGCCAAATTTGCCAGTGATTATTGGCTGGGTAAACCCTTTTTTCCCTCCCATCCCCCCCTCAGTCATTACTTAATTGCCCTGGCCATGGGCTTGGGGAATCTTTTTCCGGTTAATCCTGACCAGGTTAATGACCTCACCGGGGTGGTGCGTTCCACCTGGAGTTATCGCTGGCTCAATGCCCTAACGGGGGCGTCCATTCCTTTACTGATGGGGGCGATCGCCTATCTGTTGACCCAACGTCAACGGTTAACGGTGTTGGTCATGGGACTCACCGCCTTGGATGGACTATTGCTGGTGGAATCCCGCTATGCCTTAAATAATATTTATCTGATTTTTTTCGGCTTGCTCGGTCACATATTTGTGTTGTGGTATCTGCAACAGCGGCAACGGTGGCAACTAATCCTGGCTGGCATTGCCCTGGGGTGTGCGGGAAGCGTCAAATGGAACGGCTTTGCCTTTTTATTGGGGATCTATACCCTGTGGGCTTTGGCTTGGTCGGTTCACCACTGGCATCGCTGGCGATCGCCCCAGGACGAGTATCATGATCACCGCGAGAGCTACGCGTTGACGTGCCGGGAAGAGGGCTGGCAGCAACCCTGGCTGGCCCTAACGCCCCAACAGGTCTTGCTGTGGTTGGTGCTACTGCCCCTGCTGACCTATAGCTTGATTTGGATTCCCCATTTACTCATGAATCCCGATTACGCCTCCCTCCAGGGGTTCTGGCAAATCCAAGTAGACACTTGGCAATATCATCGTCGGGTGGGGAACAGTCCCGACGTCCATCCCTATTGTTCCCCCTGGTATAGCTGGTTGATTATGGGGCGTCCCGTGGCCTATTTTTTCCAGAAATCGGGCCCCTTTGGCCTTATCTACGATGTTCACAGCATGGCCAATCCGGCGTTGTTATGGCTGTCCACCGGAGCCATGGGGTTATTGGCGAGCAGTGTGGCCTGGGCGAGATTACGGCATTTTTCCCCCACTTCACCGTTACCAAATACAAGCGTTTACATTGCTGTCAACTACGGTGTTAACCTGTTGCCCTGGTTGGGGATTAGCCGCTGTACTTTTTTTTATCATTATTTACCCGCCTACTTGTTCAGCCTATTGGCCTTAGCCTTGATCCTGGAAACTTTACTACAACCGGGCAAATCGTGGCATCGGGTGGTGGGCTTGACCTGCCTAGGGGTGATTATGGTCAGCTTTTGGTTTTGGTTACCCATCTTTCTAGGGATGCCCCTCACCCCCCAAGGGTTTTCCCTGCGGATGTGGTTTCGGAGTTGGATATAGGAACAAAAAAAATCCCCCAAATTGGAGGATCGTTGGATTAGTAAGGGATTAAACTGTTATTTAGGCGCTGGCTTGGCGCTCTTTGGCTTCTTTGATCACCTCTTCTGCCACATTAGCCGGGCAGGGTAAATAGTGGGAAAACAGCATCGAGAATTGACCCCGACCGGAGGTCATGGTCCGCAGATCGCCAATGTAACCAAACATTTCGCTCAACGGCACATCAGCTTTAATGCGAACCCCCATGGGGCCGGTTTCTTGGGATTTGATAATGCCCCGACGCCGGTTTAAGTCACCAATAACATCCCCCATGTGATCATCCGGGGTAAACACATCCACCGCCATGATCGGCTCTAAAATTTGGGGCTTGGCTTTGGGTAAGCTCTGACGGTAAGCTGCTTTGGCCGCAATCTCAAAGGCGATCGCCGAGGAGTCAACGGGGTGGAAGCCACCATCCGTGAGGGTCACCTTAAGGTCTACCACGGGATAACCGGCCAGAACTCCTTTCACAATGCTCTGTTCAAAGCCTTTTTGCACAGCGGGCCAATATTCCCGGGGCACGTTTCCACCGGTCACTTTGGACTCAAACTGGAAGCCAGTGCCCGTTTCTCCCGGCTCAATTACATAATCAATTTTGGCAAACTGACCCGAACCACCGGATTGTTTCTTGTGGGTGTAACCGTCAGTGATGGGTTGGGTAATGGATTCACGGTAGGCCACTTGGGGTTTACCCATTTCCACTTCTACGCCGTGGGTCCGCTTGAGAATATCCATTTTGATATCCAGGTGCAGTTCCCCCATCCCTTTGATAATGGTTTCGCCGCTTTCCTCATCGGTTTCCACCTGGAAGGAGGGATCTTCTTGGACCATTTTGCTGAGGGCCATGCCCAATTTTTCGTCCATGCCTTTTTTCTTGGGCTTGACGGCAATGGAAATCACCGGGTCAGGGAACACCATCGGTTCCAGGGTGGCAGGATTTTTCGGATCGCAGAGGGTATGACCCGTTTGCACGTTTTTCATCCCGACGATCGCCACAATGTCCCCAGCCTGGGCGTGGTCAATTTCTTCCCGGGAATCGGCGTGCATTTCCACCAAACGACCAATCCGTTCCGTTTTGCCGGTGGCAGTATTCAAAACATTGTCACCTTTGCTAATAGTGCCGGAATAAATGCGGGTAAAGGTTAAAGCACCAAAGCGGTCATCCATAATTTTGAACGCCAAGGCCCGTAGGGGTTTTTCCGGATCCACAATGGCAAAATTCCCTGTTTCTTCCCCTTCTAAATCCACTTCCGGCTGGGGGGGCACTTCCTGGGGATTGGGTAGGTAATCGACAACGGCATCGAGAACGTTTTGTACCCCTTTGTTTTTAAAAGAGGAGCCGCAATAGGTGGGAAAAAAGGCCAATTCCCGCGTCCCTTTCCGGATACAACGCTTGAGGTCTTCGATGGCAATTTCTTCCCCTTCCAGGTATTTTTCCATCAACTCATCGTCTTGCTCCACCGCCATTTCAATTAGCATCTCGCGGTAGGTGGCAACGTCGTCTTTCATGTCGGCGGGAACATCGGTGATTTCATAGTTTTCTGGCAGCCCCGTATCGTCCCAAATCCAAGCTTTTTCCGTCAAAACATCAACAATACCGACAAAATCATTTTCTGTCCCAATGGGCAGGGTCATGACCAGGGGTTTAGCCCCCAACACGTTTTCCACCTGCTTAACGACCCGATAAAAATCTGCCCCGGTACGGTCTAATTTATTGACATAGATAATCCGAGCCACTTTGGAATCGTTGGCGTAGCGCCAGTTGGTTTCCGATTGAGGCTCTACCCCCCCGGAACCGCAAAAAACACCGATGCCACCATCGAGCACCTTGAGGGAACGATACACTTCGATGGTGAAGTCTACGTGCCCAGGGGTGTCGATAATATTTAATTGACAATCCTTCCAGAAACAACTGGTGGCAGCGGACTGGATGGTAATGCCCCGTTCTTGTTCCTGCTCCATGAAGTCAGTGGTGGCCGCCCCCTCATGAACCTCGCCGATTTTGTGGATTTTTCCGGTTAACTTGAGAATCCGTTCGGTGGTGGTGGTTTTACCCGCATCAACGTGGGCGAAAATACCAATATTGCGGTAACGAGTGAGATCTTTTTTCATAAGAATTTACGTGATAAAATTTACCAACAGCAAACAGAAAGCCAGTTGGGCGATAGGTTGAACGTCGCGTTGTTTGCTTGAAGGGGGCTTTGCCTTTACTCGGCGTCTCTTCCACAACGACAGGCCAATGGGGCGCTTGGGTAAGCAGCCTTAATTGTTACACGATTGTAAATTATTTTTGCCGCAAGGGAATAGGGGGTTTCCCCCCCAGGGACGGTTAATCCTGAATGATTCTGCGATGTTGATTTAATTCACTACTTCAACCGAGGGTGGGGTCACAATCGCCCTATTCCTATTACCCTTGGAGAGTAATGCCTTGGGGCGGAGTCACCACAATGCGCCATTCGTGAACTTCGTACTCCACACAATGATTGGCAATTAAGGGATCAGCCTGGGCGATCGCCAGGGCATCGGTTAAAGAGTCAGCTTGAAACAGTAACATTCCCCCGCCATAGTCCCCCCAATAGCCGGTGGTGGCCCGTCGTCCTTGGTCAATTAATTGTTGAACGTAGCACCGATGGGCCGGCACAAATTGATCAAAGCGAGTTTTATCCACAATTCCCCGCTCAATTTTGACAAACCAGGGCACGGAATCCTCCTTGGGGCAACCTTCAGTCCGATAACAACGACATTGAACTATAGCTTAGCGCCATTGCTAACGGCGTTCAGATCATCTTTTGTCTGTTTAACCATCGGAAATTCGCCGTGATTGGTTAAACTGACGGTGATGTAATGTGTTGGGTTTACTGTTTTTTGCGAGCAATCATGCCCCGTTTGACTGTGTCGTCTTCCTCATTTTCTATACCTAAGGCCTCTCGGTTCGGACTCTGGAGAACTGCTCGCTGGGGTCTAATGGCGATCGCCGTGGCCCTACTGGTGGCATTTCCCCTTAACCGGCAACAGGGGACTGATCCCGCCGTTGCCCAAACAGCCCCCTCTAGTCCCATGACGGTGCGGTCGGATATTCAAGAGGCCAATTCCCAAACCGGGGTGGTGACGGCTAGGGGGAACGTGCAGGTTTATTATCCCGCCAAAAATTTACAAGCCACTGCGGCCCAAGCTCAGTATTACAGCCGCGAACGACGTTTAGTGCTAAGCGGCAACGTATATGTGTTGCAGGACGGCAATAGTATGCGGGCAGAAACCATGACCTATTTAATTGATGAAGGGCGCTTTGTGGCCAACCCGGATGCCAATCAACAGGTCGAATCCATTTATTTGGTGGAAGAGTCAGAAAATCAGCCCGGTGGAGGGCCTGGGATTCTGGCACCGGCCCCCGATGATGCCCTGCCGACGTTACCGCCGTTGGGCGAGTAATTGACGTTGAGCGTCAGTCCCCCCTTTACCCCCTAGAGAGAACGGCGATCGTGACCCTTGTTTTAGAAAATATCCATAAGCTCTACGGTAAACGTTGCGTGGTCAACCGGGTCAATGTGCAGGTGGCCCCGGGCGAAATTGTCGGTTTACTGGGCCCTAACGGGGCGGGCAAGACCACCACGTTTTACATTGCCACCGGACTGATTAAGCCTAATACGGGGCGGGTCTGGCTCCACCAAAAAGATATTACCAATCTGCCCTTAAACGAACGGGCCCATCTAGGCTTGGGGTATTTAACCCAACAGGCCAGCGTTTTTCGCCAGTTAAGCGTCCGGGACAATATCCTACTAGCCCTGGAACAAACGGGGGTTTCCCCTCCCCTACGCCGCCACCGTCTGGAGCAATTACTGGCGGAATTTCGCCTTGAAAAAGTGGCCCAGACCCAAGGTTCCCAGATTTCTGGGGGAGAGCGGCGACGCACTGAATTGGCCCGGGCCCTGGCGATCGGCATAGACGGGCCGCAATTTCTACTGTTGGATGAACCCTTTGCCGGGGTTGACCCCATTGCGGTTTCCGAAATTCAAACGATTATTGCCCAACTCAGGGAAAAAAATATGGGCATTTTAATCACTGACCACAATGTCCGCGAAACGTTGGCCATTACTAACCGGGGCTACATTATGCGGGATGG
>JAYKHU010000228.1:0-4277 GCA_035285105.1 Synechocystis sp. | reverse complement strand
TTGCAACATTAACCCCAATTGACAGACATCGTTAATCCTGCCGGATAAACAACAGATATGGTTGTAGGTATCTAGAGCCAGGGCGGGATCCTGGAGGGTTTTCTTCTCTGCCATTAAAGTGGCGATCGCCTGGTTGCGGGGATTGGGAAGGGAACGGACGGAGGCTAGAAGATCACGATCCAAAAATAACTGACAGCCCGCCGTTTGATTTAACCAGTTTGCTAAATTGTCACAGCGTTTAGCGGCCGTTTCCCCCGGGAGATGATCTGCTAAACCAATGGCCCCACTGTTAATCATGGCATTGCGGGGAAATCCCCTATCTTCCTGGAGTTGGGAGAGGGAATTATAGGGCTTACTCGACGGGCGATCGCCGACTTTGGTGCGGAGCCAAGCGGCTCCTTGGTGATGTAAGCAATACAACAACAAAAACGGTTTAATGACGCTCATCAGGGAAAAAGTTAACCCTGTATCCCCAGCACTAAGAATCACACCTTGGCGATCAGCGACTTGGCAGACGAAGGCGTGGGGATCAACGATAGCCAGTTGGGGGATATAGGTGGGTAACTTTCCCGTTTGACATTGGGAACGGGCGGCGAGAATCCATCGCTCCCACTGGTGAAGGGTTAGAGTGTGGAGGTTATTCTGGGACATGATAACATCTGGGCAATTTTGATCATTGACGGTTATTCAAGATGCACTTTGATGAAACTCTCTGGGGTTAGACACTCAAAATCTGCGATTGCTTGGATTAATTTTCTATTACCAGAAACAAAACAATCTGCTTGACCATATTTAGCCGATAAATATATTTCTATATCTTCAGATGGAATTATGTGGCTATGAATCAAACTTGATTTTTCTTTTTCCCAGTTGGTAGTAGAAGGTAAATAATAGATGTTCAACCATTGCCAGATATTAGAAATAATTGCCCCGGCTTGATTTTTACCATATAAATATTTACTAACTCTGCGAATTTGATCTATAAGCTCTTCTGACAGGATGACTTCTGAGTTTAAAATTTTCAGCTTATTTCTATAACCAAGGGCTTCTAAAATTAAACTTTCTAAACTTTGTTTGTCCGCATCGCCAATGATGAATATATTGGTGTCCAAGAAAATACGTCCCAAGGGTGTCATGGTGAGACTCTACCTTTTTCCTTGAGCATTTCCAATTTAACTTGATGGATGAGGTCTAGTATTTTTTCGGGGCTATCGTAACCTTTCTGTAGCATTATTTTATGCCGATTTTCAAACTCATCGGGAGATTCTTTTGACACGACAATGACATCAACTTCTCCGCTATTTATTTCTTGAGGTAGGGTTACATGAAGGATGCCCTCGGTAATTGTGCCTTTGGTTTGAATGATTTTCATAGTATTCTAACAAGTCAACACGTTAATTATAAATTAAATTTTCTGTCGCCGTTGATGGATCACTCTCTTGACTTTTTATATCGGTTTGATGCCCGCCTGATCAAGAATTTGGGGAATGAGATCTTCCCGTTTAATGGCCATGAGATGAACGCCCTGGCAAATTTCCTTGGCTTGTTTGACCTGTTCTGCGGCGATCGCCACCCCTTCTTGGATAGGATTTTGGGCCGCGGCCAGGCGATCAATTAGGGCATCGGGAATATTGACACCAGGAACAACTCGTTTAATAAAGGCCGCATTTTTGGCGGATTTAAACAGGAAAATTCCCGCCAAAATTGGCTTTCCGCCCCCCGCCGCAATCTGGGACATGAACTTATCCAGGCGATCAAAATCCGTAATTAACTGACTTTGGAAAAACTGGGCCCCGGCGGTGATTTTGCGTTCAAAACGGCTTTGTAACCCCGACCAACTCTTGGATTGGGGATCTACCGCTGCCCCAGCAAATAAATCCAATGCGCCATCGGTCAAGGGGGCTTGGTTAAAGTCCAGACCTTGATTTAATTCCCGGATTAACCCCAATAACCGTACCGATTCCAGGTCGTACACCGCCTTAGCCTTGGGATGATCCCCCGCCTTGAGCGGATCGCCGGTTAACGCCAAAATATTCCGTAACCCCAACCCATGGGCCCCCATTAAATCCGCCTGTAACCCAATCAAATTGCGATCGCGGCAGGTCATCTGACAAATGGCTTCAATGCCCTGTTGTTGGAGCAACACACAGGCGGCGATCGACGACATCCGCAACACGGCCCGACTGCCATCGGTAATGTTAACCGCATGAACCCGCCCTTTCAGCTTTTCCGCCACTGCCAGCATCCGTTCTGGATTGGCCCCTTTGGGCGGTGTCACCTCCGCCGTAATAAGGAAGTCTTGGCGTTGGGCAGCTTGGCGAAATTGGCTGATCATTAGGCAGATTTGGGGAACAGGATTCAGGAAACAGGTATCGATTAAATAGTCAAATGGTCAACAGGCTTAGAACGGGGGCAAAAACCCGAGGGCGTTTTTGACTTTGGCTAACGTTTGCTGAGCGACCTCATTAGCTTGGGCATTACCGGCTTTAAGGATGCTTTCCAATTCCCCCCGATCGCCCATAATGTCGGCATATTTCTTTTGGATGGGTTCGAGGGCCGTAATCATGGTTTCCGTCAACAGAGGTTTAAATTGTCCCCAGCCCATTTCCCGGCACTCCGCCGCCACCACTTCCTTGGTTTGATTGCTGAGCAGGGCATATAACGTTAACAAATTATGACATTCCGGGCGATCGCCATCATCGAACCAGAGACCTCGCTGGGGATCGGTTTTACATTTTTTAATTTTCTTGGTGATCACATCCGGTGGATCTAAAAGATTGATACGACTTAATTCCGACTCATCGGATTTTGACATTTTGCGGGTGCCATCGGTTAAACTCATTACCCGCGCCCCTTCCCTACGAATAAGGGGGTCTGGCAATTTCAACACCGGGTTTTCCGGGGAACCAAACTGATCATTAATGCGAATGACAATATCCCGCGTTAACTCCAAATGTTGTTTTTGGTCTTCCCCCACGGGGACTTTATCGGCATCGTAGAGCAAAATATCCGCCGCCATCAGCACGGGATAGTCCAACAACCCGACGCTGACGTTTTCCCCTTGTTTGACGGCTTTTTCTTTGAATTGAATCATTCGCTCCAACCAATTTAAGGGCGTGACACAATTCAACAGCCAGGCTAACTCACTGTGGGCCGATACGTGGGACTGGACAAAAATGGTGGCATGGTCTAAGTCAATGCCGCAGGCCAAATACAACGCAGCGATGGTGAGGGTGTCTTGGGCCAGGGTTTGGGGTGTGTGGGGCACCGTGATGGCGTGGAGATCAACGACGCAGAAAAAATTATCGTAGGCTTGCTGTTGCTCGACCCAATTGCGAATGGCACCGAGGTAATTGCCTAAATGAAGGTTGCCGGTGGGCTGAACCCCGGAAAGAATGCGTGGCTTATGGGTAGCGGCGGTTGACATGGCGACAAAAATTTAAACGTAACCCGGAGGCTTTTTTCACAATTCTTAACATTATGCCTAGGTTTGGCCCTTTAGTTGGATTTTTTTGATGACCACTCCAGCAAGTGAGGGAACCCCCATGTTAACTATTTTCAAGTGTCTACCCAAAGTAGGGTAAATTCGCTACTATGAATGAGCTTTATTTTGTTTAGGTAACTGTAGGTATTTAAGCCCTATGAGTAATATCCACGAAAAAATTGAACAAGAGTTAATTAACGCTAGACAAGTTTGCAGTACAGAGAATGCCTCCTCTGCCGAATGTGCAGCGGCCTGGGACGCCGTTGAAGAATTAGAGGCGGAAGCAGCCCACCAACGTCAACAACACCCGGAGCAGACGACCCTTGAAAAATTCTGTGATGAAAACCCCGATGCGGCGGAATGCCGTATTTACGACGACTAAGGTATAGGGACTTGTGTGTCCATGCTAAGGATCGGCGCTAGTAACGCCGTCGCCCCCAGCAGTGATGATTTGCAAAAATCATTGCTGCTTTTTTTGTATAGGACGGTACAGGATGGGACGACAACATTGGGAGTGGGGTAGGAACATCAGGTCAGGGCCCTGTGTGTTTTCCTAGGTTCCCCACGTCACCCTTTGTCCCTGCCGAGCATGCTAAAATGAGTAACTGGTTTCCCGGGGAGAGGTGGCAGAGTGGTCGAATGCGCCCGACTTGAAATCGGGTTTGGGGAAACTCAACGTGGGTTCGAATCCCACCCTCTCCGCTTTACGTTTTGATTTACTGTTGTAACATTTTATGACTACTGCTGACCCTGCGGTTTCCTCCTCAACGGCGCTTGACACCCCCAAGCAAGG
>JAYKHU010000227.1:0-8111 GCA_035285105.1 Synechocystis sp. | reverse complement strand
TAAGTAGTCTGCTAAGGAAAAAAGCCGAGGGGTGGTAACCATGGTTTCTCCGGCTGAATAGGGGGAATTACCGCTCATTCTAGCCCAGCGTTGGGGAACCCTTTCAAAAGAGCTTAAACGGCGATCGCCTTCCTAAACCTGAGATAATTCCATTGAGCAGTAAGGAGCAATCATCGTCATAATTATACATATTTCGATTTTTTTTACGGTTCCCGTCAATTACTCCACGGTGGGGTTATCTCCAGTCATGTCTTTTTTCACAAAACTTCAAAATGCTGTCTTTACTAACCAGAGTCGGTTAGTGGCCCCCCTTGATCCCAATCCAGAAATGTTGCCGCCGGTCACAGCGGGTCCCCTGATTGACCATTTTGCTGCGTGTTTAGGGGAAATCATTCGACAGACCCAGTCCCAGGTCTGTGCCTACAAACCCGCCTGGGGATTTTATGACGTACTGGGGGCTCCAGGTTTGGAACTTTGGGACTGGCTGTTGCGGCAAATCCCCCCCGAAATACCGGTTATTTTGGATGCGAAGCAGGGAGATTTAAATACCAGCACCGTTTTTGCCCGCAAAATCTTTGAAGCGTGGAACGTTGATGCCGTTACCCTAGTGCCTTACGCCGGACAAGACCATAGTGCGCCTTTCTTGGTTTATGGCGATCGGGGGGTTTTTCTTCTTTGTCATACGTCTAATCCCGGGGCCCAAGCCCTACAAAATTTTCCGGTGGTGGACAATCCCTTTTATTTGCAGGTCGTGCGGGAAGTGCAGAGTTGGGCACCGGCAGAGCAATTATTTCTAGAAGTGGGGGTGCAAGATCCCGAAGTGTTACGGCGGATTCGGGCATTGGCACCGGAGCGGACTATCTTGTTGCGGAGTGTTTGGGGGGATGGCACTGATTTAGGAAAACTTTTACAGTCAGGGGTTAATGCCCAGGGGGAAGGGATCTTGATTCCGGTGCCCCAGGACTATTGCTTGACCCTAGACGATCTCAATCCCCGGTTACAACGTCTGAATCAACAGGTTAATCAACTGATGGCGATCGCCTTAACGCCTTCGGCGCCGGCTCCCCTCTGGACGCCCGATTTGTGTTTTCTGAATCCCCATCCCCACCAGGACTTAATTTTAGAACTGTTCGATTTGGGGTGTTTGTTGTTTGGAGAATATGTCCAGGCTAGCGGTGCAACGTTCAATTACTACATCGATCTGCGACGTATTATTTCAAACCCTCAGTTATTTCAAGACGTGCTCAGGGCCTATGGAATGCTTTTAGAAACCCTTGAGTTTGAGCGGATTGCGGGTATACCCTATGGCTCCTTACCCACCGCCACCGGCCTCTCTTTACTTCTCCATAAACCGATGATTTATCCCCGCAAGGAAGTGAAGGCCCACGGTACCCGACGACTAATTGAAGGGCATTACGAACCGGGAGAACGGGTGGTGGTGGTGGATGATATTTTGATTACTGGCAAAAGTGCCCTGGAAGGGGTTGCTAAATTGGAGTCCGCTGGGTTGACGGTGCAAGACATTGTGGTTCTGATTGACCACGGCGATGGGGTTAATCAACGGATCCAAGCGCAAGGGTATCGGCCCCACGCTGTTTTAGCCATTGGCGAAATCACCGAAACCCTCTACGGGGCAGGTCGCCTCACGGAGGAGCAATACGCCACCCTGACGTGAGGCGTGTCAGGGAAGACGGCGATCGCCAACCCGTTAGGGTGACAAATTCAACCTCAAGGACGACGTAGGGGGGCATAGCGGGGATCAATGATTTTTTGACCAATGCCGGGAAACTTAATGGCTAAATTGGCCTTACGACCCGTCCCTAAAATATGGGTAACGGTTCCTTCCCCGAAATTGGCATGGATTACCTGATCGCCAACGTCCCAGGTCAACTCGGCTGCCGAACTGGTCTTAGGGGCTTTACTGCGCTGTTTTTGGGCAATGGAGGGACTTTTGGCGGTAGACTGACCGGATCCTTTCGTACGAGAACCCCGACTGGTATAGGGATCACTTAATAATTCCGGCGGCAATTCCTGCAAAAACTGAGACGGAATTTTGGTTTCCCGGGATCCCCACACAAACCGCTCCCGGGCATGGGTTAAAAATAAATTCTCCTGGGCCCGGGTGATGCCCACATAACACAGACGCCGTTCTTCCTCTAAATCCAGGGGATCATTCAAGCTGCGGGCGTGGGGACAGGTGCCTTGCTCTAGCCCGACGAGGAAAACCACTGGAAACTCCAACCCTTTGGCGGAATGGAGGGTCATCAAGGATACTTTATCCTCCTCTTCTTGCAAATCGTCTAAATCGGAGGACAGGGACGCACTGGCTAAAAATTCCACCAGGCTGGGATCTTCGCTTTCTGCTTCAAATTGACGAATGGCGTTATCCAGTTCTGCTAGGTTCGCCAGACGGTTATCGGCTTCTTCGGTGCCTTTTTGTTTTAAATCGTCCACATAGCCCGATTGTTCCAACACTAAGTTCAAAATGCTAGAGGCGGGCAATTCGCTAATTTGCCCCTGGAGGGTTTGGAGAAAGTTGGCAAATTGGAGGGTTTTTTTGCTGGCGCGACCGGCGAGGGTTTGCACGGAGGTTTCATCGGTGAGGATTTCCCAGAGGGGAATCTCTAATTCCTTAGACGCATTAATAAAACTTTCGATGGTGGACTTGCCGATGCCCCGCCGGGGGGTATTAATAATCCGCAATAAACTCACCGTATCCGCCGGATTGACCAACACCCGCAAATAGGCGATCGCATCTTTAATTTCTTGGCGGTCATAAAATTTAAAGCCCCCCACAATGCTGTAGGGAATACGAAAACTGAGTAATCGTTCTTCAAAGGCCCGGGATTGGGCGTTGGTGCGGTACAAAATGGCAAAGTTGCCAAAGCTTAATTCAGGATTGGCTTGTTTAAGGTCTAGGATTTTATCAATGACAAACCGTGACTCATCCCGTTCATCATCGGCCTGAAACAAAATAATATCGTCACCGCCGGTTCTTGTTGGTTTCAGAATCTTATCAATACGTTGACTATTGTTTTCAATTAAACAGTTGGCGGCCTGTAAGATATTTTCCCGGGAACGGTAATTCTCTTCCAATTTCACCATCGTCTCCGTCTCCGCGTCCGGTCGGCGATCGCCAAAATCCTCCTGGAAATTGAGCAGAATGGTAAAGTCCGCCATGCGGAAACTATAGATAGACTGGTCTGCATCCCCCACCACAAAGGTGGATCGCCCCCGCCAATCCCAATTAGATTGCTGATCTTCGCCGTTGGTGCTGAGTAAACGAATCAAATCATATTGAATACGATTCGTGTCTTGATATTCGTCCACCAAAATGTGATTAAACTTCCGGTGCCAATAACCTAAAATGGACTCATTCTGTTGGAATAATCGGGTCGGAATCAGGATTAAATCATCAAAGTCAAGGGAGTTATTCGCAGCTAATTGTCCCTGATAGGCTTGGTAAACTTCCGAAATAACCCGACCTTTATAACTGGGATTTTCCTTTAAAAAGGTATCGGGGGAATGGCCTAAATTTTTGGCATTACTGATTTTGTAACGAATGGTGCGGGGATTAAACTGCTTCTCATCTAAATCCATGTCCTTAGTAATAATCGTTTTAATCACACTCTGGACATCACTTTCATCAAAAATCGAAAACTGCTTCGTCCACGATCGCCCCCGTTCATCCCGATATTTATCAATGTCATAGCGCAAAATCCGGGAACATAAACTGTGAAAGGTTCCAATCCAGAGGGGTTTAGTGATTTTTTTATAAACCTTGGACGTCAACTGCTTTTTTTCATACTCCCCTAACAACTCAAACCGCTGTCCAAATTCTTGCTGCGCCCAAAGTTGGGCAAAAATGGTCTCTAGCCGCGCCTTCATCTCCTTCGCCGCTTTATTGGTGAACGTGACTGCCAAAATATTTTCCGGATCAATACCGTGGTGACGAATCAAATGGGCAATACGATAGGTCAGCGCTCGGGTTTTGCCAGACCCGGCCCCGGCCACCACCAATAACGGCCCGCAAAAATGTTCCACGGCGCGACGTTGGGACGGATTGAGATGGGCAAGGTAGTCGGAGGAAGCACTCATAAACACGCAGCAATAAAGGAGGCAGATTCTTCAAAAATCTCAATCTCTAGCCTAGACCGAAAATGGGTTTGCTATCAAAACAGCCGGACATAAAACCCCACAGGGTCGGAGCTCCCTACCAAAACAGTCGTCCAGCACCAACTTCTCCTTGTACAATAAAGGTGAGCGGAGACGAAAGTTTCCGTTCACTCCTCACACCACACTCCGCCTGGATGATGTTCGGGCGGTTTCTTCTTGATATTGATCAGGAAGAAAATATCGATGGACTAAAATACAGCGTTTGACGCCGGGTCAACTGTGACAAAAGATGAATAATTTCTAAGTTTCAAGATATTTTGTGATGGAAGGGGCGGCAATTGGTTATGGTAGTATTCTAATCAGCCCATCACGAGGTTTAGAAGGATTTCCAGTATGAGTGCTACCCCTCAAGTTTCCGACGCAAGTTTCAAAGAGGATGTTTTAGACAGCGAGTTACCTGTACTTGTGGATTTTTGGGCGCCATGGTGTGGCCCGTGTCGCATGGTAGCTCCCGTTGTGGATGAAATTGCCCAGCAATACATCGGCAGGCTCAAAGTCGTTAAACTCAATACCGACGAAAACCCCAATACCGCGAGTCAGTATGGTATTCGCAGTATTCCCACCCTGATGATTTTCAAAGGGGGACAACGGGTCGATATGGTCGTCGGTGCAGTGCCCAAAACAACCTTAGCCAGCACCCTAGAAAAGTATCTTTAGAGTTCCCGACATCACCGTTGGATTTTCACTTGTTAGGGCGCAGTTCATCGACTCCGCCCTAGATTACTGATTTAACCCACTAGTTTTTTAACATTACCCTGGCCACCACCACCCCGGGGTAGTAGCGGTCAAGAATTTGTAAGTAACTGTAACCGGATCGGGCAAGATCATAGGCGCCGTATTGACTCATCCCCCGACCCTTATGGACCCTCGCCACAATTTCGTCGGTAGAGGCATAGAGGGATTCCACCACCCCACCGTTATAACTCAACACCTTACCGAGGGTTTCTTTCACTGCATTGTGAGAGGTATTGACTTCGCTATTAATGCCTTTGTAAACCTGCCACCGTTGGGTATCCCCCAGGTCAAACCAGTCGCTGGCGGGACGAATCATATGGACCAGGGCATAGGACCGGGCGGCGATCGCCTGGGCTTTGAGGGCTTCGGTGGGGGCATTGCTGTGCATTTCACTGCCCACCACGCTGGTGAGATAACTTTCTAAATCCACATAATTAACCGCTAACACCCCATTGCCCCGGGGCACAAGTAAGACCCGACCCCGATACCAGCGATCACCTACCCCTAGGTAACTGTTTTCCGTAGGGGTCAACCAGACAACCCCGGGCAAAATTCGACCATTGGCCACCAAGGATTCCCCTTGGGAACGGATTGTTAATGGATTATTGGCGTTCAACGTCATCAGGCCCTTGCCATCACGATCCTGTAAATAGGCCTGATTAGAGGTGGCGATCGCCACACTGGGGACATCCCGCTGAATCCCCACCCGAATTTCTAACGGTGGCGGCGTATAGGCCACGGGGACAGCCCCCCCTTGAGGTTGGGTATTAGCTTGAGGGGAAGCAACGGCGGTTTTGGGTAACGGTTGGGGCGTGGGTTGAGGGTTAGCCACGGCATTGGATTGAGTCGAACCCAATCCTGATACGGGCAAAGGATCAGGGACGTTGCCAGATTGGGGGGGAGCTTGAGCGTCCAGGGTCTCTTTTGCCAATGCACTGGGGCCCGTGACGGGGCGGGGCGTTTTCAGAGCAGACCCACCACCGTTGGGGGGAGAGGGGATTGGGGGGCCAGGAATTTGGCTCAGGGGGGGCAAACCAGAGGAACGTTCCGACGATTGGATTTCAGCACGAACTGTTGATGGGTCAGCGGATTCTCCCTGTTGCCAGCCACCATGACTCCAAGACCACACCAAGGGAATACTGCTGAGGGATGCTAAAGGAATCAACATCAGCCCCCACTTACGGTAAGAAGTTAGGCGATTAACTAGGGGTTTAGGGGAGAAAAATGAAAATCCTTTCATACCACCAGGGGATAAAACGCGACGAGGGTTGAGAGCGCACTGTTCCCCGCCGTCATCGGTCAAAACTCACCCTATTGTAGGGTGCTTTCTCCCAAATAGTTTTACTCAAAAAAAAGAGACGCGTTAAACGCCTCTCTCACTAAGAAAATCTCAAATTGACGGTGAGCAATCATTGCTAGCGCAAAACTGCTCTTACTTGTTGGGTTGGGGGGTCAGCCGCAGATAGGGCTTAATTTCTTCCACCCCTTTGGGAAATTTGGTTTTGGCTTCTTCGGTGGAAATAGACGGAACCACCACGCATTTGTCGCCATCTTGCCAGTTTGCCGGGGTAGCCACTTGGTGGTAGTCCGTCAATTGTAGGGAGTCGATCACCCGGAGGATTTCGGCAAAGTTCCGGCCCGTGCTAGCGGGATAGGTCAACGTTAACCGTAGTTTTTTCGCCGGATCGATGATGAAAACGGAACGCACCGTCAAATTATTCAAGGAATTGGGGTGGATCATGCCATAGAGATCGGCTACCTTACGATCGCCATCGGCCAAAATCGGGTAGTTAACCGTTGTATTTTGGGTTTCATTGATGTCATTGATCCATCCCTTGTGGGATTCCACATCATCGACGCTCAGGGCAATCACTTTGACGTTCCGCTTGTCAAATTCTGGTTTAAGACTCGCCACCGTTCCTAGCTCTGTCGTACAAACGGGGGTGTAGTCGGCGGGATGGGAAAATAAAACAACCCAGCTATCCCCGGCCCATTTATGGAACGAAATGGAACCTTCGCTGGAGTCTTGGGTAAAGTCGGGAACAACATCTCCGAGTTGCAACGCCATAAATTTATGTCCTAATTACAGTGCAAGTTGTGGGGTATTTCTCGATCATACTGCCACATAAGCTACAGAACCGTTTGAAAATTGTTATAAAAAGCAAAATTGTTAGGGGATGCTCTCATTGAGATCCGTCCCGGCTAGTCCATAGCCAAGATCGCGCCACCGTTCCAACCCCAATAACAACGCAGCTAAACTCCCTGCTACCCGAATATCCCCCCGAAAAATTAACGGTCTCACCTCGGCGATCGGGATGGGGACGATTTCAATTTCCTCGGTAATGTCCCACTTTTTTGTTCCTGACCGCGTCACCCGGGGTGCCAGAAACAAATGTAGTCGAGATTGATCCTTGACAGGATTATCAAAAATTTGTCCCAAATTAATCAACTCCAGGGCTTGATAACCGGTTTCTTCCTCCAATTCCCGTCCTATAGCATTTTCAGGAGATTCCTGCGCCGGGTGAAAATTTCCCGCCGGCAATTCTAACAAAATTTCTTGAACGCCGTGGCGATATTGCCGCACAAAAATAACCTCCTGGTGTTCCGTGAGCGCCAACACCATCACAATCTCTGGCCGGAGATTAACAAAGTAATCATCAATCACGGTGCCGTTGGGTAATTGCACCACATCCTGTTTAACCTGACACCACGGATTATCAAAAACCAGACGGCTACGGAGAATTTGCCATTTTTTGAGATAACTCGGGGGAAGTTGCCACATTACATCAAAGGGAACTGTTTTCAGGAATAGGATTCACTACATTTAAGCGGTGAATGATGGCTCTTGATGGATTAGTGGGCAGAATCTTCGGCGGTGGAACCCGGGTCAATCGGGTTAGAGTGCGATAATTCACTAAAAATAGCTAGAACCTCATAGCCACTTTGTTCGACGACAGACAGTAAGTTGGCTTGGGATTCGGTAATGTGTCCAAAGATGCCTGCTTGAAGCCCCTCAGAAATGCCGATAATGTCAGTCAGGCGGGTTCTGAGTTTATGCATGGCCAGATGGCACCGTTCATCACGAACTATCGAGTTAGGGGAATTTTTACACTCTAGATTTTTAATCACTGTAAAAGAGCCTCCTCTTTAAGGGAAATATTTAGATTATTTTCAATACTCACACCCAAGAAAACTTAACC
>JAYKHU010000226.1:0-16575 GCA_035285105.1 Synechocystis sp. | reverse complement strand
CGGGGCAAGATTTTAAACATTGAAAAGACTGATGACGCCAAAATTTATAAAAACACGGAAATTCAGGCGCTAATTACTGCTCTTGGGCTAGGAATTAAGGGTGATGAATTTAATATGGAGTCCCTGCGCTACCATAGGGTAGTAATTATGACCGACGCCGATGTAGATGGAGCGCACATACGCACTCTTTTGTTGACGTTTTTCTATCGTTACCAGCGGGATTTAGTTGAACAGGGTTATATTTATATCGCCTGTCCTCCCTTGTATAAATTAGAGCGGGGTAAAAATCATTTCTATTGTTATTCTGATCGGGAATTACAAGAGCAAATTAGTCAGTTCCCCCCCAATGCTAACTACACCATTCAGCGGTTTAAAGGGTTAGGGGAAATGATGCCCCAACAACTGTGGGATACCACCATGAATCCTGAAAGTCGCACCATGAAACAGGTGCAAATTGACGATGCGGTGGAAGCCGATCGCATCTTTTCGGTCTTGATGGGCGATCGGGTTGCCCCCCGACGGGAGTTCATTGAAACCTATGGCACGAAGCTGAATCTGACGGATTTAGATATCTAATTGATTCTTAGTGTTTGCTGTTATTGCTTAATTTCCCTGTCGATTTAATCCACCATGATAACTGCCGATCGCCGTTGGGAAAATTTGACACCGGAGTGGACCGAAATCCAGCGGTTAGGGGAACAGACGTTGGCCCTGGTTGATTTGACCCCGGCCCAAGGACTGAGTTTGTTGCAGTGTCAAGATCCCGCCGGACGGGCGTTAATTCGGGATTACGGCGATCGCCTGCGGCGGCAATTAGTGGGGGAAACCGTCACCTATGTGGTCAACCGCAACATTAATTTCACTAATATTTGTGAGCAGCATTGTAATTTTTGTGCATTTCGACGGGATGCCGGGGAAGAGGGGGCTTATTGGCTCGATCACGCCCAGATTTTAGCCAAAGCCCAGGCGGCGGTGGCCCAGGGGGCAACGGAAATTTGTATGCAGGGGGGGTTAAATCCCCAAGCCAAACGGGAGGCATCCAGCCTCGCCTATTACGTTCACCTCATTGCCAGTCTTAAACGTCAGTTCCCCCAGTTACATCTCCATGCCTTTTCTCCCCAGGAAATTCAATTTATTGCCCGGGAGGATCGCTTAAGTTACCAAACTGTTTTGCAGGAATTACAACAAGCAGGGTTGGATTCCCTGCCGGGTACGGCCGCAGAAGTGTTGGTGGATCGGGTGCGGCGGATTATTTGCCCCGAAAAAATCAATAGTCAAACCTGGTTAGAGATTGTCAACTTGGCCCATCAACTGGGGTTACCCACCACCAGTACCTTGATGGCCGGTCACATTGAAACCCCGGCGGAAATTATCACCCATCTCGATCGCCTACGGCAGTGCCAGCAAGAGAGTATTGACAACCAGTATCCAGGGCGGATAACGGAATTTATTTTGTTACCCTTTGTGGGGGAAAAAGCGCCCCTGGCGTTGCGTAACCGAGTCGGCCGGGATCAACCGGATTTGGAAGACTGTCTCCATCTAACGGCGATCGCCCGTTTATATTTGGGCAAGTGGATTATCAACCATCAACCCAGTTGGGTCAAATTAGGCCTAGCGGGGGCTACCCGGGCGTTGCAGGCAGGGTGTAACGACCTCGGCGGTACTCTTATGGAAGAACATATCACCACCATGGCCGGTGCGAGGGGGGGCACAGGGCTGACAGAATCCCAACTGCGAGCAGCGATTAAACCCCTGAACCGTCCCGCCCGTCAACGCAATACCCTCTACCAGCTCCTTTGAGCCGTGGTTTTCCCTGGGGACAAGCTATGATAAAGAACTGAGCATTTTGACCCAAACGAAACTATGGCGGAAATCTACCTCTTAGACAAACTCAAGTCTGTGGAGCAGACCTATCAGGAATTAACCCGGCTGTTGGCGGATCCCGACGTGGCCACCAACCCTGACGAGTTACAACGGGTGGCTAAGGCCCGTTCGTCTTTAGAGGAAACGGTCACAACCTATGAGACCTTTCAAAAAACCCAGGCTGATCTGACCGGTGCCCGCCAAATCCTCAAGGAATCCGGTAATGATCCCGAAATGCGCGAGATGGCTAGCCTGGAGGTGGAAGAATTACAACTCGCCCTAGAACAGCTAGAACAACGACTGACGATTTTGCTGTTGCCCCGGGATCCCAACGATGACAAAAACATTATGTTGGAAATCCGGGCCGGCACCGGGGGAGATGAGGCCAGTATTTGGGCTGGAGATTTGGTGCGGATGTATACTCGTTATGCGGAAACCCAAGGCTGGAAAGTCAGTTTACTGAGTGAATCCTTGGCGGACATGGGGGGCTTTAAGGAGGCCATCCTGGAAATTAAGGGAGAAAACGTCTATAGCAAGTTAAAGTTTGAAGCTGGGGTGCATCGGGTGCAACGGGTACCAGTGACCGAAACCGGGGGACGGGTGCATACCTCCACGGCGACGGTGGCGATTATGCCCGAGGTGGATGATGTGGAGGTCAAAATTGATCCCAAAGATATTGAAATGAGCACCGCCCGATCAGGGGGGGCCGGCGGTCAAAACGTGAACAAGGTGGAAACCGCCGTGGATTTATTCCACAAACCCACCGGGATTCGCATTTTCTGTACCGAAGAGCGTTCGCAGTTGCAAAACCGTGAGCGAGCCATGCAAATTTTGCGGGCAAAACTGTATGACCTTGAGCTGCAAGCGCAACAGGCGGAGGTGAGTTCCATGCGGAAATCCCAGGTCGGTACGGGATCCCGCTCGGAAAAAATCCGGACTTACAACTACAAAGATAATCGCATCACGGATCACCGCCTGGGGCGCAACTTTGATCTGATGTCATCTTTAGAAGGCAATATTGACGGCATGATTGAGTCCTGTATTTCCCAAGATCAACAGGAAAAGCTGGCGGAGTTAGCCAATGCCACCTCTTAGGCGCGTTTAGAGAATCTTGCGCCCCGTCAATAGCCCCCGGACTTCTAACATGGCCGTGTAGGTGGGAATGATATGTAGGGTTTCCTGATCCGGTGTGGCCCCCAGGGCCAACTGAATGGCTTTTTCTAAATCCGCCTCGATAATAAAGCGGGCCTGACCCTGATCCCAGGGAGCATTAATGTCACTGGGTTTGATCAAAGTTGCCAGGCTATATTGCAGCCGGAGGGCCATATCGTAAAGGCGATCGCCACTGATGATAAACGTACCGCCAGATTCCACCAGCGCTTCGGTATCCACGTCCCAAATCCAAGACACATCGGTACCATCGGCGATCCGGTCATTAAGCACTAACAAGGTGGTTGAGGCATGGCCCTGTAGTTTCAAATCATTCACGGCCCGGATGGTTTCATTCATGCCCACAGGATTTTTAGAGAGTAAAATCCGCACATGTTTGCCGTCTACGTCCAGTTCTTCCGCCCGACCAAAGGCAGCTTTAAAACTGCGAATATTATTAAAAATGCTATCCGTATTAATGCCCAACTGTTGGGCCACTAAGCCCGCCGCTAGGGTGTTGTATTTGTTGTAAACACCAATGAGAATTTGGGGCCATTCACTGCTATGAAACGCCGGTTGGCTTTTGCTAAACCCACAACTGGGACAGTCAAAATCCCCCAAATGGGAAAGATAAACCCCTTGATAATTCAATGATGTTCCGCAGCGGGGACAGTAGATAGAATCCACTGCATGGGGAATTTCTTCTAAATATAATTGGGGTTCACTCAAGCCAAAATAACAAACCTGTTGAGTGAGTTGTTGTCCTAAATGGCAGAGGGTGGGATCGTCGGCATTGATCGCAATAATGGTGTCAGCCGGTAGCGGGGCGATCGCCGTTTGCCACCGTTGACTAATGGCATCCACTTCCCCATAACGATCTAATTGATCCCGGAAAAGGTTGAGGGCCAAAATTGCCCGGGGCTGGCAGGCGTTAAGCACCAAGGGCAACACATTTTCGTCCACTTCTAAGATGGCAAAATCACTTTTTAATTTCCCAAATAAATCGGCATCGGCCAGGAGAGCAGTAATTAATCCATTGATTAAATTCGCGCCGGTGGCGTTGTGGGTGACTTGGAAACCTTGATCCACCAAAATTTTTCTGAGCAACAACGAGGTGGTGGTTTTGCCATTGGTCCCTACCACCAGGATGACCCCCTGCTTGACCTGTTGGGCTAACAAAGTCAACATCCGGGGATGTAACCGTCGGGCAATTTCCCCCGGGAGCACACTCGCTGCCCCCAACCGTAAGGCCTTGACCACCGCAGTAATCGATTTGGCAAGACCAACGGCGATACCTAGGCGGATACGGTCGGCGATCGGAATATGGCTCATGGTGTAGGCTAAAAGGCTAGGTTAGGGGGAATATCAAACAATAATTTACCGTAAGATTGAAGCCGCCATCGCTGGTTTTCGTTTTTTTGTTCTTTTTTCTTATCAATTATGCGTTTTGCCCATCGCCTCCAGTCCTTTGGCAGTAATGTGTTTGCAGAGATGGATTTGGCTAAGGCCCAGGCTCGGGCCCAGGGTCAAACCATTATTGATCTGTCCTTGGGGTCCTCGGATTTGCCCACCCCCCGCCCCATTCTCGATACGATCGCCACGGCCCTGAATGATCCCGACACCCACGGTTATCTCCTCCACCAAGGCACCGGAGACCTCCGACAGGCGATCGCCGTTTGGTATGAACAACGATTTGGTGTGGCGGTGAATCAAAACACGGAGGTGTTGACCCTCATTGGCTCCCAGGAAGGGACGGCCCATTTGCCCCTGGCGATTTTGAATCCCGGCGATGTGGCCCTGTTGCTGGATCCGGGTTATCCGTCCCATGCCGGAGGGGTGTATTTAGCGGGGGGGGAAATTTACCCCATGCCCCTGTTGGCCGAAAATCATTTTTTGCCGGTTTTAGCCGCCATTCCTAACCCAGTGTTAGCTAAGGCGAAGCTGATGGTGTTGAGCTATCCCCATAACCCCACCACGGCGATCGCCCCCTTAGACTTTTTTCAAGAAGCGGTCACTTTTTGTCAACGCCATGATTTGGTCTTGGTGCATGATTTTCCCTACATGGATTTAGTTTTTGATGGCACCCCGTTGCCCCCATCGATGCTGCAAGCAGATCCCGATAAAACCTGTTCCATTGAATTTTTTACCTTTTCCAAATCCTATAACATGGGTGGGTTTCGCATCGGTTTTGCCATTGGCAACCCCCAATTAATCGCGGCGTTAAAACAGATCAAGGCAGTGGTTGATTTCAATCAATATCAAGGGATTCTCCAAGGGGCGATCGCCGCTTTGCAAAGTCCCCCCACCCTGGTAGAAAAAACTGTGACAACCTTTTCCCAACGGCGGGCCGCGTTAGTGGATGCCCTCGCTCACATCGACTGGACCGTTCCTCTCCCCCCAGCTACTATGTACGTCTGGGCGCCATTACCCGCGTCATGGTCAGGCAATGCGGTGGAATTTTGTCAGCAATTGGTGGCGGCGACGGGGGTTGCCCTCTCCCCTGGATCGGGGTTTGGCCCAGCGGGGGAAGGGTATGTCCGCTTTGCCTTAGTCCAACCGCCGCACATCTTGGTGGAGGCGGTTAAACGCATCGGTCATTTTTTGGCACCATCACAACCGGTTGATGGGGATTAACCCCCCATTACACCCCAATCATCAATTCTTCCAGGGTTTCCCATCCCAATCCTTGACGAATCACCTGGGGATCTCGGTTGGTAAAGTCAATGATGCTGGAGGTTTGGTAGCCGATGTCTTGGTCGTCATCGATGATCATGTCCACCAACTTATCAAACCGGTCAAACAGTTCCGCTTTCTCGATAGTGTCAAATTCGTCCTGATCCGGGAGATGGGCAGAGGTGGAAATAATGGGATTGCCCAAAGCGGTCAGTAAATGTTGGCAGATGGGGCGATCGGGGACGCGGATGCCGGTGGTTTTACGTTTAGGGTCCATCACCAGTTTGGGGACTTGTTTTGTGGCAGGTAATAGAAACGTGTAGGGCCCAGGAATCAACCGTCGCATCAGGCGATAGGCACTGTCCGCCACCACCGCGTACTCTGCAATGTTAGAGAGGGAGGAGCAGAGAAACGTTAACGGTTTATTATTGGAAAGTTGTTTAAGTTGCCTAACCCGTTGCACGGCACTTTTATCGTTGAGATCACAGCCGATCGCATAAACGGTGTCGGTGGGGTAGAGCATCACCGCCCCCTGCCGTAAGCGTTGACCAATGGTCTCCACAGTGCGTTGTTGGGGCGTTTCGGGGTGTAGCGTGTAGAAAGTGGCCATCGCTTATGAGTTTAATTGCCTATTTTGATTGTCCCACGGGAATTTCCGGTGATATGTGCTTGGGGGCATTGGTGGATGCTGGGGTTCCCTTAGCATACCTGACGGGGCAACTGGAACGCTTAGGATTGGGGGATGAGTATCGGCTAGGGGCCACGGCGGTGCAGAAGCAGGGGCAAGCCGCCACAAAGGTGGATGTGGAATTATCCCCGGATCACGCCCCCGAAGCCGGTCATCACCATCATCATCACCGGCCCCATCGCCATTTACCGGAGATCGCAGTCATTATTCAGCAGGCGGGGTTACCGGAGCGGGTGACGGCATGGAGTTTAGCTATTTTTGAACAGTTGGCGATCGCCGAAGGGGCCGTCCACGGCATTGCCCCCACCGAGGTGCATTTCCACGAAGTCGGGGCGACGGACGCCATTGTGGATATTGTGGGAACCTGTTTGGGGTTGGACTATTTGGGCATTGAACAGTGCTATTGGTCGGCATTACCCACGGGGAGTGGGACGGTGCGGGCCGCCCACGGACAGTTACCGGTGCCCGTACCCGCCGTCTTAAAACTCTGGCAAAGCCGGGCAGTGCCCATTTATGACAATGGCCTCACCGGGGAATTGGTCACCCCCACCGGGGCGGCGATCGCCGTTACCTTGGCCCAGGGCTTTGGCCCCCGACCGGCAATGACCTTAAAAACGGTGGGGTTAGGGGCCGGCACGAAGGAATTTGCCACCGCCAATATCTTAAGGATCTGGATTGGTGAAACTGCCGCCGCCAGTCTGCCGGCGGATCCCCTCCTCGGTACCCCAGAAACCATTGTGGTCCTAGAAACCCAGTTAGATGACCTCCAGCCCCAGGCGATCGCCTATTTGTTAGATGCCCTCCTGGCCGCCGGGGCGATCGATGTGTTTACCCAAGGGATCACCATGAAAAAATCCCGCTTGGGTACCCTCCTGACGGTGTTGTGCCATCCTGACCACCAGGCCCAGTGTCAACGGTTAATTTTCCAAGAAACCACCACGTTGGGGATTCGGGTCCGCCATCAACCCCGCTATGTCCTCACCCGGGACCGGCACACCGTACAACTACCGGCGGGGGCCGTGCGAATCAAACTGGCCTACGAAGGGGATGTCGGCCAATCCCCCCTCATTAACGCCCATCCTGAATTTGAGGACTGTGCCGCCATTGCCAGGGCAACCCAACAACCTTGGCAACGGATTCATCAACAGGCGATCGCTGCGTTTTGGGCCCATCAGGCACCCCCGTCTCCCTGAAGTTGCCCCACCAGATAGTCCCCTGGGGATAAAGACAGTAATGAATCTCCCGGGCCGTCCTTGCCCCAGGCTTGAAACTGTTCCGCCGCAATCACCGTTACGGTTTGCTGATTACTGATGGTGGTTAGGGCAGTGTCCGATGCAGGGGTCATCAGCAACAAACTATCGGTTTTATCCGTAAATTGCAGCACCGTGGTGCCGAGATCGCCAAAATTGCCCAAACGAACGGTATTCAGTGATAATCGTTTGCCATACCCTTGTTGGGTGAGTAGGAACACCGACGCCGTGGGGGGCAGGGTTAGTAGTCCAACCAAGTTTTCCGTGGGGCGTAATCGCAGGGCCGGTTGACCTTGGGCGCTACGACTCGAGCGGGGTAATAGGTCTAGGTTTAAGGGAAAACGCAATAACCGGCCGTTGCTGGTGGCAATAACGAGGTTGTGTCCAGTATCCGGGGCGGTTAACCCATGGCAGAACCGTAATCGATCGCCGTCCCGTAATTTGATCACACTTAAACCCCGATTGCCGAGGTCATTAAATTCTGAGGACCCTAAGCGTTTGATGCGCCCCTCTTGGGTTAGGAGTAAAACATCACTGGCATCCTCTACGGGCAAAAAACCGGAGAAAATGACGGTTTCCCCATCCCGTTGGGCAGCTTTGGGGAGAAGATCTAGTAGGGGAATGCGGGCTAAGTCTAACGGCGGAATATCTTGAATTTTTACCCCATAGGCTTTGCCGTAATCGGTGATGACAATGAGGGTTTCCTGTTGATTAATCGGCAATTGTTGTTGAATCGGCTCCCCTGGTGTAGTCGCAGTCAACGTTTCTGGATGCCACGCAATGTGGCCGGTCACTGTCATGCTTAACCAGGCATTGTCTGGGGGAGGTTGGGGGGTGAAGAGGGTGAGGGGATTTTGTTGGCGGGGAGTCGGTTGAGATTGGGGACGCGGAGGAGGGAGAGTTTGGTCAACCGGAGGCCTGTCCGGTGTTGAGGGGACCGTGGTGGTAAGGGGGGTAGACACTTCCGGCACGTCAGGGGACAGGGTTAAGGTCGGGGCCGGGGGGTCCCCATCCTTTTCGGTAGCAGGTTCCGGATCGGGTAGAACGGGATCGGGGGCAATGGGGGTAATGGTTTTAGGCATTCCCTGCACAATGCGAGTACGGCGTTCATCCCTAAATTTTTTCTTTAACCCCCACAACTCCTTTTTCAAAGCTTTTAACCGTTGATGGCGATCGCCAAGGAGGGTTTCCAATTCCTGAATGCGATCGCCCAAGGCTCGGCGTTCCTGGTGTAATTTCTCCTGTTCCAACCCCGTAATCCGCCGGAGGGGCATGGCTAAAATCGCATCCCCTTGGTTCGGGGTAATGCCTAAACGTTCCTGGAGTTGGTGTTTGGCGGTGGTGCCATCGGGGGCAACGCGTAAAATTTCGATCAACGGATCCAAATTTGCCAGGCCAATCACTAATCCGTCCAACAATTCCAAACGGCGTCTCGCTTCCCCCAATTCATGGTCATATTGCCGCATTAGGGTGGTTTCGCGGAACTGCAAAAATTCTTCGAGAATGCGCCGCAATGGCATTTGCACCGGCTGATTATTGACCAACGCCAAAAAAATTACCCCGAAATTACTCTGTAAGGGGGTCATTTTGTATAGTTTCTTCAGGATTGCCTCAGGATTCCCATCCCGCTTTAATTCGATCACTACCCGCATCCCGGTGCGATCACTCTCATCCCGCAGGTCAGAAATGCCCTCTAATTTATTGTCATTGACTAAGCTGGCTATTTTTTCAATCCACGCTGCCTTATTCACCTGAAAGGGTAACTCGGTCACCACGATCGCCGTGCGGTTATGGCTCCGTTTCTTTTCCCCCTTAACGGTTTCAATGTGACTGACCCCCCGCACTGGAATCAGTCCCCGCCCTGTTTGATAGGCCTGCACAATGCCGTCACTGTTGAGGATTTCGCCGCCGGTGGGAAAGTCAGGGCCGGGAATGAGGGCAAATAATTCCTGATCCGATATATCCGGTTTATTAATTAGCCCAATTAATCCATCCACCACTTCCCCTAAATTGTGGGGGGGGATACTGGTGGCCATGCCCACCGCGATGCCAGAGCAACCATTTAATAACAACAACGGTAATTGGGCCGGTACCACGGTGGGTTCCTGTTGGGAACTGTCGAAGTTATCGGTAAAATCGACGATCGCCTCGCCAATCTCATCCAACATGGCATCCATGGCGATGGGCGCTAGGCGGGTTTCCGTATAGCGCATGGCAGCGGGGGGATCATTGTCCACTGAGCCAAAATTGCCATGCCCCGCCAGCAACGGATAGCGACTAGAAAAGTCCTGCACCAACCGCACCAGGGCGTCATACACCGACTGATCCCCGTGGGGATGGTATTTCCCCAACACATCCCCCACCACCCGGGCACATTTGCGAAAAGGGCGATCGGGGGTCAAGCCCAACTCGTACATGGCATATAAAATGCGACGGTGTACCGGCTTTAACCCATCCCGGACATCGGGCAATGCCCGCCCCACAATGACGCTCATGGCATATTCCAGGTAGGAACGTTCCATTTCGTGGTGTAAATCTGCCGGAATAATTTGACCGATGGGATTATGTTGTCTGGCCATGAAGCTAGAAGCCTGTGCGTTCGTCATTTCGCGGCCAATGGTAGCATTGAGGAGGGTTCCTTCTTCCTTCAAATTTGCTGGGATATTGCGATGACAACGGTGTTAATTGTTGAAGATGATCCGATGAACTTTCGGGTTTTTTCTAAAATTCTGACCAAACGCGCGGGATTTACGGTCAAAGGCACGGAGGATGTGGCAGAGGTATTGCAACTCGCCAAGGATAAGTTAGTTGATGTGATCTTAATGGATGTGTCCCTTTGCCGGAGTCATTACCAAGGACAGGCTTACAATGGGATTCAAATTACCCAGTTACTCAAGCAAGATCCTAATACCGCTGGAGTTCCCGTTATTTTAGTGACGGCCCATGCCATGGCCGGCGATCGGGAGCGGCTACTCACCGAAAGTGGGGCGGAGGGCTATATTGCGAAACCCGTGGTTGATCATGGGGAATTCGTCAGTCAGGTGAATAGTCTGGTCGGTTAACCGTTTCTTGCCTTCCCCCTCGCCATGATTCCCACCACCCTTGTGATCCTGCTTGTCCTGGGCATCATTGCCTATATTTGGGGATATCCCCTCTGGTGGCAGTGGCGCGAAGCCCACCTGGGACGTCAGGCGATCGCCGAGGAATGGCAAGCGCTTTTTAACCGCACCTTACCGTTTTATCCTGGTCTATCTTCAGGGCAAAAACAACGGTTACACGCCAAAATTCAACTCTTTCTCCAACACAAGCAATTTATTGCCTGCCAGGGTTTCTGCCTCACCGATGCCGTCCGCCTCACCATTGCCGCCCAGGCCTGTTACCTCGCCCTCAATCTGGGTAGTAATCCCTATCCCCGCTTGGATTCGATTTTGGTCTATCCCGATGCCTTTCAGGTCAAGCAAATCCAAGCCGTCGATCAGTATCTGTATGAAGAGCGCCAGGTGCCGGTTTCCGGGGAATCCTGGGGAAAAGCAGGGCAGGTCATCCTCGCCTGGGGAACGATCGCCTGGGATTTAGAACGCTGGCAGGATGGGCATAATGTGATTTTCCATGAGTTTGCCCACCAGTTGGATATGGGGGACGGTGCCATGAATGGGGTGCCCAAACTGGCCAAAGCCCAGGACTATCAACGCTGGCGATCGGTGTTTACCGCGGAATATCAACAACTGTTGAGTCAGTTGGAGCATCGCATTCCCACCACCATTGATCCCTACGGCGCCACCAATCCAGCGGAATTTTTTGCCGTGGTCACGGAAACCTTTTTGGAAAAAGGACCAGCCTTACAACAAAATCATCCCCAGTTGTACGAAATCCTGCACCAGTATTACCAACTCCGACCGATCGCCCCCTATTCTTTGCCCTCCTCCCCATCTTCGTCCTAATCCCCCGACCGCTTAGGTCAACATTTCACTGCCCATTAACCGCTCATAGCGGATCGTTAATTCCCCTTGTAAATTGGGAAAGTTCACCAGGTCTGGATCGGTGGCGATCAGGGTTTCTGCCGCCTCCCTAGCTAACGCCAACACCGCTTGATCCTCCACTAAACTGGCGAGGGCAAAATCCGGTAACCCCGACTGTTTCGTCCCCAAGACTTCCCCGGGGCCCCGTAGCCGCAGATCCATTTCGGCAATAAAAAAGCCATCCTGGGATTGTTCTAAGACCCCTAACCGTTGTCGTGCATCGGGACTTTTACTGCCGGTGACTAAAAAACAATGGGATTGATGGGATCCCCGCCCGACCCGTCCCCGTAATTGGTGCAACTGGGATAGCCCAAAGCGTTCCGCATTTTCAATCACCATCACCGTGGCATTGGGCACATCTACCCCCACTTCAATTACCGTGGTCGAGACAATAATTTGGGTTTTTTGCTCCCGAAAGGCGGTTAAGGCCGCTTCCTTTTCCGCACTTTTTAGGCGACCATGCAACAGACCAATGGCAAAATCCGGAAAGATTTTTTCCTGGAGATGGTGATGCTCTTCCACCGCAGCTTTGATGTTTAATTTCTCAGATTCCTCGATCGCCGGAAAAATAATATAGGCTTGGCGACCCTGGGCCACCTCCCGACGGATTAAATCGTACAGTTGGGGACGATCCTTGGCCGTAATCACCGTGGTTTGAATGGGTTGACGACCGGGGGGCAGTTCATCAATTTGGCTCACTTCCAAATCCCCATGGAGGGTTAGGGCCAGGGTGCGGGGAATGGGGGTGGCGGTCATGCTGAGAACGTGGGGAGCCTGGCCCTTGGCTAATAATTTGGCCCGTTGATGAACCCCAAAGCGGTGTTGTTCGTCAATGACCACCAATCCTAACCGCTGAAAATTGACCGGATCTTGAATTAACGCATGGGTGCCCACCAGCAGGGGTAATTCCCCGGTTTCCAGTTGGGCATGGATTTGGCGACGTTTTACGGTTTTCGTAGATCCCGTGAGTAATTCCACCGGCAAATAGAGTAGGTTAAACCAGCCCACTAATTTTTGATAATGTTGCTCCGCTAGCACCTCCGTAGGGGCCATCAACGCTGCTTGGTAGCCCGATTGCAGCGCTGCCAAAATGGCAAATACCCCCACCACCGTTTTGCCAGACCCCACATCCCCTTGCACCAAACGATTCATGGGGGAGGCATCATTTAAGTCCTGCAAAATTTCATTGACTACCCGTTGTTGGGCCTGGGTTAAGCGAAAGGGTAATAACCCGTTAAACTTTTCAATTAATTCGCCCTGGGGGGTAAAAATAGCGCTTTTTTGCTGGCGTTTTTGGTGGTAGCGTCGTTGCAAAAACCCCAGTTGGAGATAGAAAAATTCATCAAAGACGAGCCGTCTTCTCGCTTGGCTTAACTGCTCTGGGTGCTCAGGAAAGTGAATTTGGGCGATCGCCGTAGGCAGGTCAATCAAGTCATACTGTTGGCGCAGGGGAAGGGGTAAGGGATCGGTCAGTTGGGCGATCGCCGGTTGACACAATAGCACTAACTTCCGTAATAAATCCGCTGTAATGCCTTCAGTGAGGGGATACACCGGCAGCACTCGCCCCACTTTAAACGAATCAATGCTGGGACTGTTGCGGTCTAGAATTTCAATTTCCGGGTTATCCAAGGTGATTCCGTACTTATTAGATTTCACCAGCCCAGAGGCGGCCACCACCGTCCGGGGGGGATACAGCCGCTTGATATTTTCCTGCCACCCCCGATTGGCAAAGCGTTTACCGGCATAGAACCGAGAGAGTTTAATACGCCCCGTTTGATCCCGTAATTGAATTTGGAAAATGCTTAAATTTTGATTTTTCGGACTGGTAAAGCAATTACAACTCACCACCTGGCCCACCAAGGTTACGGTTTCCCCCGCTTCTAGTTGATCAATGGTCACCTGCCGCGCATAGTCCAGGTAATCCCGGGGAAAATAGGTCAACATGTCCTGAACGGTGGTGAGGCCCAAGCCTTGTAGTAGTTGGTTCTGGCGTTTACTCAGGCTGGTTAATTCGTTTAACAACGTGGTTAACCGGATCTGAGCCGGGCGTAAACGACTCGATTCCGCCACCCTTGGTGTACTGACTTGAGGGGGGGGCGTAATGGTCTGGGCTTCAGGGGACGGTGCGTCTAAACTGCGCCGGAGGTCATGCAAGAAGCGACGGGTACTGGCCACCAGGGTTTGCCGTTGGGACTGGCTGAGGGCGTCATAATGGGCGTACTTTTCTGCAAATTCGCGCCAGCGACGGCGATCGTCAGCGGCGATCCCCGGCGGCGGAGCATTGCCAAAGGTCAAACAGAGAAATTCCCCAAACTTATACTGTTTACCCTGTAAATTCCCAAAGCCCCGCTCAACTTCGACGCTCAACGCCTTTTGTAACCGTTGCCAATCAAGGGAAGGGGACACGATCGCCTCCAAAAGGGAATTTCTGACTTACTCATTGTGACATTCTAGTTTCGTTTTTTTGGGAAGGAACGCCGGGGACAGCGGAAACGGTAATCGAGGATGATCAGTTTATGATTGATCAAGAAATCGTAATCCTTGAAGAAGCTGTTTTGTCATGATGTTGACCCCCGACGCCGTTTTGTCTGCGCTCCGTCCCGTGCAAGACCCCGAACTCCAAAAAAGCTTGGTGGACTTGAATATGATCCGTAATGTGGCGATCGCCGATGGTCGGGTAAGTTTCACCTTGGTCTTAACCACGCCGGCCTGTCCGTTGCGGGAATTTATTGTCGAAGATTGTGAAAAAGCAGTGAAAGCCCTAGAGGGGGTCACCCAAGTCGATGTCACTGTCACCGCCGAAACCCCCCAACAAAAATCCTTACCCGATCGCCAATCCGTGGGTCAGATTAGAAATATTGTGGCGATTTCTAGCGGTAAAGGCGGGGTCGGCAAAAGTACTGTGGCCGTTAACGTGGCCGTTGCCCTGGCCCAGAGTGGAGCAAAAGTGGGCTTGCTGGATGCGGATATTTATGGTCCCAATGCCCCCACCATGTTGGGATTGAACGATGCGGCGGTGAAGGTGGAACAAAGTCCCCAGGGGGAAGTGCTAGAACCGGTCTTTAACCATGGGGTGAAAATGGTTTCCATGGGCTTTCTCATTGACCCCGATCAACCCGTGATTTGGCGGGGGCCGATGTTAAACGGTATTATTCGCCAATTCCTCTACCAAGTGAATTGGGGACCCCTGGATTACTTAATTGTGGATATGCCCCCCGGCACCGGAGATGCCCAACTCACCTTGACCCAATCCGTTCCCATGGCCGGTGCGGTGATTGTCACCACCCCCCAAACCGTTTCCTTACTAGATGCCCGGCGGGGACTGAAAATGTTCCAGCAAATGGGCGTCAATGTCTTGGGCATTGTAGAAAACATGAGTTACTTCATCCCGCCGGACTTACCCGATCGCCACTATGATCTGTTTGGTTCCGGGGGCGGCGAAAAAGCCTCAAAAGAATTAAACGTGCCCCTATTGGGCTGTATTCCCCTAGAAATTTCCCTGCGGGAAGGGGGAGATGCCGGCGTTCCCATCGTGATTTCTGCGCCGGATTCCGCCTCTGCCCAGGCCCTAACGGCGATCGCCCAACAAATTGCTGCCAAGGTTTCCATTGCTGCCTACGCCTAAGCCCTGGGGGAACAGTAAAATACAAGGTGCAATGATTCATGACCAACACCATGACCGTCGATTTTCACTCCCTCAGTTTTGAGCAGGCGATCGCCCATTGTCAGGCGCTTTTAGCCCAGGTAGATCAGCAGCAGATTACCGATGGAGACCTCGAAACAGCGATCGGTCAACTCGTCGCTACGGAAAACGGTGCCAGGGGATTTTTTGTCACCTTTCTGACCGCCAATAACTTCCCCCTAGCGGATCAGCCCACCCAGCCAGTGCTCAACGCCTTACACACCGCCCCCGCCACCGTGGGGGAATTACTGGTAAAAAATTTAGCCATGTCCGCCGCCATGGTAGTACATCACCAACGCAACGCTGATAGGGAATCCGCCCAAGGCTCCGCCCAAGTTTGTCGGCGTAGTCAAACCTTGATTCAGTCCCTACAATTACCGGGGATTGCAGAAAAATTGACCGAACTGGAACGCAGTTTGAACGGCGAAGGGGAATACCAAGGATTTTTAACCCGCTGGGGCTACGATGATGAACAAAAACAGGCCATTTACGCCGCTCTGCACTCCCTCATCTCGACTTGAGTTTTAACCTCCCCACTAACCCCCTCAGGCAATTGATTTTTGCTAGCCAGCCTCCCCACAGGACAGGATTTGTTGGACAGTGAGTTCCAGCGTCGGAAAAGTCGTAGAAACTAGGCGGGCAGGCCCTGTGCCTTTAGTGTCACTGTCCCGAAAAATGGCCGCTTCATATAAGCCATCCACGAGGGTCAACACCGTTATCTGGCCTTGGGACGGATCAATAATCCAATACTCGGCGATGCCCCTAGCCCCATATTCAGACCGTTTGTAACGATAGTCCCGGTCTTCGTTCTCTTTCCCCGGCGAAACAATTTCCACGGCTAAGACCGGTGGTGGCATATCCATCATGACGATGCTACGCTTTGCCCCCGCCAGAGCGGCCTCTAATTCTTCCGATAGCACCAGTAAATCGGGAACCCTTACCGTTGCCCGTTTACCCATCACTGCTACCTCTGTTCCCCGGCGTAGTCGTTTCCCAGGAATTTTTTGGCCAAACTGCAAGAGTAGAAAAATGGCGATCGCATTGTTCAAATCACTTTCTGACGGCATTTCTCGCAATTCTCCATTGACTAATTCATACCGCCGATCCGTGCCGTCGTCATAATCTAAGTAGTCTGCTAAGGAAAAAAGCCGAGGGGTGGTAACCATGGTTTCTCCGGCTGAATAGGGGGAATTACCGCTCATTCTAGCCCAGCGTTGGGGAACCCTTTCAAAAGAGCTTAAACGGCGATCG
>JAYKHU010000225.1:0-8281 GCA_035285105.1 Synechocystis sp. | reverse complement strand
TCGAAACGGTGTTAGCCGAAAAAGCAGCAGAATTGGGATTAAATACGGTTTTAACGGGGAGCGGGGCGGAAATTGTGGCCGAAACGAACCACTACGGCCTCGCCGATCAACTCCGCCAAGGACAATGGCAAGCCGTTTTACAAAAATCCCAACAATGGGCGATCGCCAGTAACCAGAACCGTTGGCGCATTTTAACGGAGTTTGCCGTTAAACCCCTGTTACCCGCTTGGTTGCGCCTTTCCCCCCGGACGGTATTCCATCAGGGGGTCGGACGTTGGCCCCAATTAGGTTCCTATGATGTTGCTCCCTGGATTCGTCCCCATTTCCGTCGAGAGCAGCGGTTAGGGGCCATCAATCGCCGGTTAATGAGGCAATTGAGCATCCCCCCCATTGAGCGATCGCTGGATCAGTTAGCGTTAAATTGTTTAGCTGGGGTCTGGGCTAATTGGTATTTGAATAATCCCCGGGGCATTCACATCGCCCAACCCTTTTTAGATCCCCGGGTGATTCAATTTTGTTTGGCCTTACCGGCGGCAATTCGGGATCAACCCGGTCTTAAGAAACCGTTAATGTCCCTGGGGTTTAATGATCTGTTGCCGCCGGCAATCTTACACCGCAAATATAAAGCGAATTTCAATGAACCCTATTGGAAAGGCCTAAACCAGAACCTGGAGGGCTTAAAACAGTTGGTACGGCGATCGCCCTTGGGCCAAGCTGACTCCTCTCCATCCATTTTTGACGCAGCGGTCTTAAGTCATTGTCTGGAAAACCATGCAGGGGGAATGGGGGACATTGACAGCGGTAGTCATCTTTGTCGAGCGTTAGCATTAATGGCCTGGGCAAACACCAACGCCTAGTTCACCACTGACTTTCCAGCTTGATTTCAACCTGTACAGACTGTACGCTGTAGGGTGTGATGAAAGAGTTTGCTCCCTGTACCTTATCGAACGTTTAATTTTTTCTAGGAAACCTCTATGCGTCCTGCTTCACTTTTGATTGTGGACGACGATCCCGATAACTTCGATGTCATTGATACGCTGCTGAGTGATCAAGACTACGAATTACACTATGCCGATAGCGGTAGCAAGGCGATCGACAACCTAGAAATGTTTCAGCCTGATCTACTCTTGCTGGATGTGATGATGCCGGGGTTGAGTGGGATTGATGTCTGTCGTCAAATTCGGGAGTTACCGAAGTGGTCTTCCCTGCCGATCATTATGGTGACGGCGCTGGACAGCAAATTGAGTTTGGCGAACTGTTTAGCGGCCGGGGCCGATGATTTTATTACCAAACCCCTGAGTCGGTTGGAGCTACAGGCCCGCATCGAAGCCATGTTACGGCTGAAGTACCAGTACGATGCGTTGCAAAATTTGCTGAAACAACGGGAATCCATGGTTCACATGATTGTCCATGATCTCCGCAATCCTTTGTCCGGCTTGATCCTAGGATTACAGATTCTCCATCGGGGTAAATATCCGGCCGAAACCCTGCCCCAACGGGTTGAACGGTTGATGCACGCCAGCCAACAACTCCAAAATTTAGTGGATGACCTGTTGATCATGGCGAAACAGGAGCAGGATAAAAACCGCCTCGATTACCAAGATGTGGATCTCATTGCCTTAGTTAAAGGGGTGGTTCGGGATTACGAGACGATCGCCAGCCAAAAGGATATCCAACTCGAAACCAAGATCGAAGCGATTAACTTGATTGCCTGCTTAGATTCCCCCATTTTTCACCGTATTTTAGGCAACTTATTGAGTAACGCCATTAAGTTTTCCCCAGAGCAGGGCAAAATCACAATTTCCCTCAGTTGTCCCTCCCTCAACACCGTTAACGTCGCCATCGCGGATCAAGGCCCCGGGGTGGATGATGCCCTCAAAGCCAAGGTGTTTGAACCCTACGAAATTGGCACCATCATGCCCAATGTGTCCCAAATTGGTCTCGGCTTAGCCTTCTGCAAAATGATGGTGGAAGCTCACCAGGGGGCGATCGCCATTACGGACAATACCCCCAAGGGGGCCATTCTTTCCCTGACCATTCCCCGTCGTCCTCCCGTGGTTGAGTCCTAATTTTTGTATCGAAATATACGATGGGTTCCCTCCGACGAGGCTCCGCCCTATATTATTAGAAGTAAGCATCCCATCGGACGGCACGCCATGTTTCAGCACTGCCTTATTTGCACAGATTTTGAAGACGGTCTCCAACGTTTCGCAAGTTTTGTGGCGGACTTAGCCCAAACGGGTATCCGCAAATTCATCTTTTTACACACCGTTTCCGTGTGGGAGGATGAGCGTCTGACGAACGTTGATAGCCATAAGTTAGAAGAGGCAAAAGCCTACCTACAATCCCTAATCAAGGATGTGCCGGTCGATGTTGAGGTCAAAATTGAAGTTTCTTCCGTTCGTTATCTCGATCAAATTCACCAACTGATTGATACCGAGGCGATCGATTTAATTATGGTGGGAATGCCGGTCAGCAGTGACTTAGAAAATAAGCTTTTTGGTAGCCATACCCACGAATTGATCAAATCGACAGAAGTTCCTGTGCTGATCCTCCGTCCCCAGTTGATCTCCACCTATACCTTTGAAGAACTCTCCCTCCGGTGTCGGCACCTATGGCAACATCTGTTGATCCCCTATGATGACAGTCCGGCGGGGCGTTACATGCTGGAGGGGTTAAGGCAACGGTTAGCGGCTAACCCCGATCATCGCGTAGAATCCTGTCATTTCCTCTGGGTGGTGGAAGATGGGGTGCGCCGTCCCGAAATCCAAACTCTCCGTCAGTCGGAGGCCGAAGCAAAACTTGCCGAACTACAAACGGAATTTGCCCAATGGGTTTCCCAATGCACCACGGAGGTTCGTACCGGTAATCCGCTCCACGAAATTATCGATACCGCTTTTATCAAGGATATTAATGCCATTGCAGTGGGAAGTTTCCGCAAAGGGTTATTAGATTGGGCCGTCCCCAGTGTGGCGGATAGCGTGTTAAATCGCAGTTGGTTTCCGCTGTTGTTCTTTTCCCCTAAAAGTTAGGTAACTCAAGGGCTAACTGGCGGTCTTGACGAGATCCCCTTTACGCTGGGCCCCTGATAGAGCGGGGGCATTGGGGATAGGGGAAGAGAGGGCCGCTTCCAGATCAGATTTCCCCAAACGTTGTTCCAAAATAGCCATCACTTCCCGGCCAAAGTCCTGGGGATTTTGTCGCCACGCTTGCAAACACACTTCCCCGAAAAAGGATCCCAGGGGTTCTGGATTCCAGAGTAATTTTTTAGCCGTCCAGGGCAACATACTCATGGGATCGTAATCCGGTTTGAGAATGTCATTTTTCAACGCATAGGTTTCCAAGTGGGTGTGGGGTTGTAAGCCAATGAAGAAGATGGCCGGTTCCACTTTATCAGCCCCAAAAATGGCTTCTAGTTCCCGGTGATAGGCAATGGTTTGCCGGATGGTGTCGAAGGTTTCATCAATGACGTTAAAGGAATAGTTAACGGAAACCAGGTCATTAAAGCCCGCTGCTTTTAAATCCCGGCAATTTTGCAATACCGTGCGGAGGTTATAGCCCATCCGCATTTTCCGTACCAATTCCTGGGAACCACTGGTAATGCCAATTTCAAAGTAATTCATCCCCGTTTCCACCATCAATTCACACAGACGGGGGGTGAGGTTATCGGCCCGGATATAGGCGGCCCAGTGAATATCGGTCATCCCCGATGCGGCGATCGCCTCTAGCAATTCCACCACATCATCCATGAAGACTTTAGCGGGGATAAATTGGGCATCGGTGAACCAAAAGTTGCGAATGCCCCGGTCATAGAGTTGACGCATTTCCTTCACTACTTCGGTGGCAGGATTAATGCGGACTTGCTTACCTTCTACGACGGTGTAAACGCAATAGCAACAGTTGTGGGGACAGCCTCGCTTGGTTTGCACTCCAATGTAAAAGTCATTTTCTTGCAGGTAATAATCAAAAGCCGGCCAAATTTGCTCAATATAATCGTAATCACAGGCGGTTTTGACCATGGGGGTCGGTTGTTCGTGGATTAACCGCGGCCGGGGTTGACTTTCCCCTACTACATAACAGCGTTCGTCCTCGATGGACTGACCCCGTAAATATTTTTCCAATAGGGTTTCCCCTTCCCCCACAGAAACGATGGTGCCAGAGGGGAGCTTGTGCTTTAATTGCTCATAAAACACACTCACCGCGCCCCCCCCCACGATTACCTGGGGATCAGCACAATACCGCTTCGCCCGTTGCAGTCCCCGTTTGACTAAGCTTAAATTACGCCATAATTCGCCATAATAGGCACTGGTGACTTTCAAGCCCCCCAATGCCCCCCGGAGCTTAACCAAAGGGTTCTTAGCATAGTAAAACTCAAAAGCATTTTGTAACGGGTTGCCCCCCCGTCCCCCCACCGGGGCATAAATCTGAATATCCCGCCAGGAAAAGACTAAAAGCGTCGGCTGAAACTCATCAATACAGGCATCAAGGGCCTGATTAAAATCCAAGGGCGGGATCGTGCCCAAATCAAAAATTCGCTGGGCGATCGCCGGAAAACATTTATGCACATGGTCAGCCAGGTAAACCACCCCAATGGGAAAGATCGGATTACAGGGCAGACGGACGTAAAGTAGACGATGGCGATCGGACATGGTGGCTAATACGGGCAGCGACAGTAAGTAATGACGGGATCAGCCTGGGGTTTTATCTTCTCTAGACTGGTTTTATCCCCTCATGATTGTAAAGTATCTTAACGTTAGCGCGGGGAGCCTGGCCCCGGCAAAGACCCAGGAACACCATCAGCAAACAGATCCCCTGTCCAATAACGCCTTGGGGGACACCGCGCCCACTGATTTCGCAAAGAGTGCTAAGGATCGATGCAAAAATCGCCTTATCCCTGATCCCCGGCGTATTTGATTGTAATTATCTTTACAGCTAATGGGGATCAGCCAATGTTAGCTTAGACGCAACCGTTAAAGATTGTTTTTTAAAAAATCTCATGCTAACCATGGCTCAAATCCTTGATCCCATTCCCAATGGCCCGCAATCCGCATTGCTGTGTTGCTATGTCAACGCCACCAGTCAAATTCAAGTCGCTCGCATTACCAACATTCCCAACTGGTATTTTGAACGAGTCGTGTTTCCGGGTCAACGCCTAGTATTTGAAGCCCTTCCCACTGCTCAACTGGAAATTCATACCGGCATGATGGCCAGTTCAATTATTTCTGATACCATCTCCTGTGATCAGCTCAGCATTACGGAAGAGTCCCAACCCGAACCTGATAGGTCACAACAAACGGAAATCGAGGCCCCTTTGTTGGCCTAAGCAACG
Organism: Synechocystis sp.; assembly: GCA_035285105.1. Lineage (GTDB taxonomy): Bacteria > Cyanobacteriota > Cyanobacteriia > Cyanobacteriales > Microcystaceae > Synechocystis. The sequence continues at coordinate 2,952 of JAYKHU010000225.1, read as the reverse complement.
CATCACAATCAATACTGCAATGTACCGATGGGGACAGTCTGGGTGTGAGTCCATCGGTATTTGTCTGGGTAAAACAAGGCAACAACTGAACAAACCTCAAAAGTTACACCAATCAGTAACCGTTGCCGTCCTATAATTGAGCGGAAAGTAATCCAGCAATTTGCTCCGGACTCAATTAGCGGAATTAATTACGGTATGAAAATTTTATTTGTGGCAGCGGAAGTCTCCCCCTTAGCAAAGGTCGGCGGTATGGGGGATGTGGTAGGTTCCCTGCCCAAAGTCCTCCATCAATTAGGCCATGATGTGCGGATTTTCATGCCCTATTACGGATTTATTGGTGACAAAATAGATGTCCCCGCTGAACCGGTCTGGCAGGGGTCGGCCATGTTCCAAACGTTTTCCGTTTACCAGTCCTGTCTACCGGATACAGAAATTCCTCTCTATTTATTTGGGCATCCGGCCTTTGACTCCCGACGCATTTATGCCGGCGATGATGAAGCCTGGCGCTTTACCTTTTTCTCCAATGGTGCAGCGGAATTTGCCTGGAACCATTGGAAACCTGAAATTATGCATTGCCATGATTGGCACACGGGGATGATCCCCGTCTGGATGCATCAATCCCCGGATATTGCCACCGTCTTTACCATTCATAACTTGGCCTATCAGGGACCGTGGCGGGGATTGTTAGAAAATATGACCTGGTGCCCTTGGTATATGCAGGGGGACAATGTGATGGCGGCGGCTATTCAGTTTGCCAACCGGGTGACCACGGTGTCTCCCACCTATGCCCAACAAATTCAGACGGCGGCCTATGGGGAAAAGTTAGAAGGATTACTGTCCTTCATTAGCCAAAATTTAGTAGGCATTCTCAATGGCATTGATACGGAGATTTATAACCCCGCCACCGATCGCTTTATCGGCACGAATTTTGATGCCCATAGCCTTGACAAACGGGTTAAAAATAAAATTGCGATCCAAGAAGAAACGGGTCTGGAAATTAACCGCAACGCCATGTTAGTGGGCATGGTGGCCCGACTGGTGGAACAAAAAGGCATTGATTTGGTGATTCAAATCCTTGACCGTTTCATGTCCTACACGGACTCCCAATTAATTATCCTCGGCACTGGCGATCGCCATTATGAAACCCAACTGTGGCAGTTGGCCTCCCGCTTTCCCGGGCGCATGGCGGTGCAATTACTCCATAACGATGCCCTGTCCCGGCGGGTGTATGCGGGCTGTGATGTCTTTCTGATGCCGTCGCGCTTTGAACCCTGTGGGCTGAGTCAACTGATGGCCATGCGCTATGGTTGCATTCCCATTGTGCGTCGCACAGGGGGGTTAGTGGATACGGTGTCATTCTACGACCCCATTAATGAAGCGGGAACAGGCTACTGCTTTGACCGCTATGAACCCTTGGATTGCTTTACCGCCATGGTGCGGGCCTGGGAAGGGTTCCGCTTTAAAGCTGACTGGGCCAAATTGCAACAACGGGCCATGCAGATGGACTTTAGCTGGTATCGCTCCGCTGGGGAATATCTCAAGGTTTACCGCAGTGTGATCGGCGAAGCCCCAGAACTCACCGCCGATGAGGAAAGCAAAATTAAGACTCTAACAACTTCTAGCCTCGGTAAGACCCCGGTCAACGCTCTAGAATAATTAGGTTAGCTCAGCGCAAGCCTAGATCTGACATTCTGACTCAACTTATTGCAAATAATCGACTTTTTCAAAATCCCTATGGCTTATTACTGGTTTAAAGCCCTACATTTAATCGGTGTGGTGGTGTGGTTTGCTGGTCTTTTCTATTTAGTGCGCCTCTTTGTGTATCACGCGGAGGCGGAACAGGAACCAGAACCGGCAAAGACCATCCTCAAAAAACAGTATGAGTTGATGGAAAAACGGCTTTACAACATCATTACCACCCCTGGCATGATTGTCACTGTCAGTATGGCGATCGGTCTGATTTCCACCGAGCCAGATATTTTAAAATCCGGTTGGCTCCATATCAAATTAACCTTTGTCGCCCTTTTATTGCTGTACCATTTTTACTGTGGCCGCGTGATGAAAAAGCTCGCCCAAGGGGAAAGCCAGTGGACGGGACAACAATTTCGAGCGTTAAACGAAGCCCCGACCTTGTTGTTAGTGGTAATTGTCTTGTTGGCAGTCTTTAAAAATAATTTGCCCCTGGATGCCACCACCTGGTTAATTGTGGCGTTGGTGATTGCCATGGCGGCCTCCATTCAGCTTTACGCCAAGAAGCGTCGGCGGGATCAAGAAGCCCTAACCAAAGCCCAACAGGATGCCACCGTCGCTTCCCATTAGGGATCACGGAGACCCCCCCACCTCTAGCGACTCTAATCGGTGTGTCAGCACCTGTGTTGAACCCCAGCGTGAAAGTCTCTCTGGGGAATCTTGCCGGGCGCCGTCAGTCAGTTCCATTCTGTGTTAACCTCCTTCATTGAGTAAGGGGGTTTTTGCTTACCTGCCCCGAGTTGATCATTCGCCCTTTCCCGCAATCCCCTCCCCCTCCATCGCGTTTCTTCTCCCATGACCCGGACCCTCCTCGCCATCGGCGCCCACTACGACGACTGCCCCTTCGGCCTGCCCGGCGTGTTGCTTCAGGCCATCCAGAAACATCAGCGTGTGGTGATCCTCAGCCTGATAGGCGACTACACCAACTGGCCACCTGTCAAAGGCCGGGCCGGCGCCCTCAGGGAATACGCCATCGAACTCGCCCGCGAGCGCGGCATCGAGATGCGGTTCCTCAACTACGCCAGCATGGGCTTCGAACCCACGCTCGCCACGAAACGCGCCGTCGCGGAAGTGGTCGCCGAGGTCCAGCCCGACACCGCCTTCATGCTTTGGCGCCACGATCGCCACCCCGACCACGAGGCCGCCAGCGCCATCTGCCACGCCGCCCTCCACCAGCCCGCGCGACTCCTCGGGATCGAGAAC
>JAYKHU010000224.1:0-3014 GCA_035285105.1 Synechocystis sp. | reverse complement strand
TGGAATTTTTCCGCAAAGTCCCCCAATTCTTTCATGGCACCGAGGACCGCAATCCGTCGCTTTCCAGGGGTTTGTTGCAAGAGGTCTAACGCCGCCAGCATGGACTCCAGCCCCGCATTATAGGTTTCATCCAACAACACCACATCCTCCCCCCAGGAATAACGCCGGGCCCGTCCACCGGGGAGTTCCACCGTAATTCCCGCCTGCAATTCTCGCCAGTCCAGGTTTAGGGTTTGGGTAACGGCGATCGCCGCCAGGAGGTTAGACGCATTATGGCGACCGGGTAACGGTAACGGCAGGCGAAGATCATTGAATATCAGGAAATCGCCTTCCAGGGTTCCCTGCACATCCCCTCCGGTTAACCCATAGGTGAGGGTTTGACCCTGCCAAAACCGCTGGGCCGTCTCCATCAATAACCCATTGTCATGGTTAAGAATGGCCACACTGTCTTTGGGTTGATGGGCGAGTAATTCACATTTCGCCTCGGCGATCGCCAACTCTGACCCCAAACGACCGATATGGGCCGTGCCCACATTGGTAATCAAGCCAATGGTGGGTTGGGCAATGTCCGCCAACAAGGCAATTTCCCCCCGCCCCCGCATGGCCATTTCGGTAATGGCAAAGTCATGGTCAGCGGTCATTTCCAGGAGGGTTTTGGGCACGCCAATTTCATTGTTGTAATTTGCCTGGGTTTTGTGAACCCGACCAAAACGGGATAACACCGCAGCGATCAACTCCTTGGTCGTGGTTTTACCCACCGATCCCGTAATCCCAATCACCGGAATATCGAACCGTTGACGCCAGCCCGCCGCAATGCGTTGATAGGCGGCTAAGGTATCCTCCACAACGAACTGAACAATTTCCCCCCGTAGCGCCTCAATTACCCGATCCACCACCACGGCGATCGCCCCTTGGGCTTGGGCTTGGGCCGCAAAGGTATGACCGTCAAAGCTTTCCCCCCGCAATGCCACAAACACATCCCCTTTGACCAGTGCCCGCGTATCTGTACAAATATTGTTGATCAGTAAATTTTCGGAGTAATTGATTGTCTCAAGGGAAAATAAATCTAGGATATTACGGATATCCGAAAGGGTAAATGAAGGATTCATGGAAAAGCCTGATACGGTGTCAGCAATCAAAAAAAATTAGGATAGAATCAAATCATCATTGTTTTACTCCCCTAGGGAAGTATTGTGATCCAGATCACATGCAATTGGTGCCTACGTCATATACTTTGGGGATAGGACTAGCACAACGAAGGGTCGTCGGGAGTACCTGACAGCAATTAATTCTAAATACCCCATATTTTACCATTGATGACAGAGCGGTTTGTGCCGCTGCCACTTTCAAATTGGCTGGTCATTTGGTTTAACCTTCCACCCCCTCAAACCTTATTCAAATCCTTTCTGGCAAGGAGGGTTGCTACCGTGAAAACACCGTCTATGCTGACTGATTCAGGCTTCAAACAAAAATCTGACAACGAGCAACAACTCTACGACTATTTGCTGGAGCTGGTGCAGTCGAATGCTCCTGGACAGGCACTAGAGGAAATTCGAGACTTATTTCTGACGGGACGGGGCAGCCGCAATCCGCAAATTTTTCGGACCCTGGAAACCGTGATTAAAGGAAAATACGGTAACCAAAATTTTAATTACTTCTTTAACCGCTGTTGTTATATCGTCATCAACTACTGGCAATTATCCCCCCAATCCCAACGCTACATTCCGAAGCTCGTAGAAGATATTGAAAAGACGGCATCCGCTGCCGCCGGTCAAAGTAGCAGTGGCAATATTCGCTATTTAGTGTATCAGTTTACCCAGTGTGAACAATTTGCCCGCTTAAAACGACTGGCTAATGTCATCAACGCCAAATTCACGGCGAAATCAAACTCCGTCGGGACGTTAATCCATCGTTATCCCTATCTCTATGATTACTGCTTAATGGGGGACGAAAGTAGCCAAGAGCACCAACAAACGGTGCGTCGGATTAAAGCCCAGAATGAGCGGCATTTTGAAGTCAATTTATCCCGTTATGTGACCTACAAAGTTCGTGCGGCCCAAGCGGCTAGGGGGGGAGCAGACCGTCCTCAGACCCAACTGATTAATCCGGTCAAAAATCCCACCTTACTCGGTGACAGCGAATTAAATAAATCCCTAAAGCATTTCGTGGGTACAGTGGAAAACGGCCAAACTTATCAGTCCCTGTCCAGAAGTTTTAGCAACCATATTGCTTACACCCAAACCTACGGTGCCTTTAAGGATGAGCTTTATGACTATATTCGCAATTCCCTCAGTAATAAGTACCAACAAGGTAACTTCAATAAAAAACTGTTTGACCTGTTCCAAAATACTTACCCCGAATGTAATCATCAAAAACCCACGGAATTTTTAATGATGCGGACCTCCAGCCAATTGCTCAATTTCTTAGTGGTTGAAGGGGCTCAAAAGCCAGAGCATTACGTCTTCATTGACTTAATTTCCAACATTGGTGTCACCCGGACGATCGGCATTCTCTTAAAAATTATTCTTTTCTGCTCCAAAGTGAAGCCCTACTTGGAAAAACGCTTTTCAATTTTGTTTAACCATTATGAATCCTTCACCCGGGAAGGCGTCCCCTGGCTAGTGCGTACTCTGGAAAATATGCAAATCGCCTTGAGTGTTCATTTTGGCAAAGTTGATTTGTCTAGCTTACGTCGCTCTAAATTGGTGAGTTAGGGCAGTGAGGGTCTAATTTTTCGCCAAGGCTTGTTGTTTCAAATAGATGAAGACGGATTTATCGCCAATGTCTGGGGGGATGGGTTGAATCACCTTACGCAGTGCAAAGATCAGAAATAAGCCGGCCCAAAGGGTCAAACAAAACTTCTCCAGGGTAACGGGTAACAGTCCCAATAAATGCCCCAATAACAGGAGCGGGACTAGGGGCGTCAAAAATTTGGTTTCCAAGCGATTAAAGCAAAAGGCTTCTTTGAAATAGATCCCCGTTAAAGCGGCAAAGGTAAAGCCAATTCCCCATAA
>JAYKHU010000223.1:0-3048 GCA_035285105.1 Synechocystis sp. | reverse complement strand
GTTGCCCGGCCGGTGAGTGTGTTGATTGAAACCTTTGGTACCGGCAAAGTAGATGAGGAAAAATTACTAGACGTTGTCCTCAAAAACTTTGAATTGCGGCCGGCCGGCATTATCCAAGCCTTAAATTTAAAAAACCTACCCGCAGAACGGGGGGGACGCTTCTATCAAGATGTTGCCGCCTATGGTCACTTTGGCCGCAACGATCTGGATTTACCCTGGGAACGCACCGATAAAGTGGAATTACTCAAAGCCGCCTTTGAGCCAGCCACGGCAATGGCCTAGGAAATCTTCCCTCGGAATGGGGGGTATTGATGCTGAGTTGGGGGCTGGCTAAAAACGAAATCCATCGTGCTTAGCCCGTGGGATTTTACCGTCAGATGGGCCCGCGATGTCCGCAACTCAGGCTAAACTACAGGATGATATGAAATTCTTGTTGATATCATGAGTGTAGTTAGTCAAGTTATTCTGCAAGCCGATGATCAGCTTCGTTACCCGAGTAGCGGAGAATTAAAAGGGATCCAGGCATTTTTAGCAACTGGGGCACAGCGTATTCGCATTGCGGAAACCTTTGCCGAAAATGAAAAAAAGATTGTTGACCAAGCCCAAAAGCAACTGTTTAAGCAACATCCGGAGTATCGCGCTCCCGGGGGCAATGCTTACGGTCAAAGGCAATACAACCAGTGTCTCCGGGATTATGGTTGGTATCTAAGACTCGTAACCTATGGGGTTTTAGCCGGGGATAAACAACCCATCGAAGCCACCGGTTTAATTGGCGTCAAAGAAATGTATAACTCTTTGAATGTACCGGTTCCGGGGATGGTGGATGCGGTTTTGTCCCTCAAAAATGCAGCCCTCGGTCTGCTGAGCGCCGAAGATGCTAAAGAAGCAGGTCCCTATTTTGACTACATTATTCAGTTCATGTCTTAGGTGGGATCGATTGATTGGGTAACGAAGAGGGCTATTGGGTTAGCTGTGACCGATCGCCATCTTCGTTTTTATTTTTGATGATCGCCGGTTCTTTGTTTGCCTGGACAGTCGCCTATGCCCTGGCTGAAATCCATTCCTTTAATATCGATCATCCTGGTGATGATTACCTACGCCGCGTTCGGTTGGTCGATCGCCGAGGAGAGTATTGCGTGGGCCGATTATTGGGATGATCAGCTAGACATTTTGGCGTGGGACATCAAGGAGCAAACTATCCTACTGCTCATCCATGCCTTTGCCCTTTTAGCGATTACCATCACCACCTTGGCCTTAACGGCGCCGATTACGCTGATGACCTACTTCGTTGGCACGTGGGTGCAATCAGAGGCCCGTTCCATGGTTTCAATGGTGCTTTGGTCTTTCCTATTTGTCATTGCGTTACGGTGGTTCAATCATTTCACCACATTTCTGGTGTTACTCTGTGCAGCAATTCTCGGGCGCATTGAATTGCGGTATGTGGGATTAAATAAATCACAGGCTCTACTTTTGTTGACCCTCATCTGTTTGGGGAGCTTTATTGGGGGTGCTTACGGTTACTTTTCTTACAATTCCAAGCATCTGGCTGTATTTTTATGATCAGAGTAACCCCGGCTTACAGGGGGGAGGGACAGTAAGATAGCTCAGAAAGGAATGGGAGAAAGGGGGATATTCATATCGTATTGGTGATTTTTCACCGTTTTTTACAACTGTTATGGCTTCTACTAAAGTAATTTTGCAAAAAACCTTTATTATTGCTTCGGGCATAGCATTCCTGGGCATGATGACCCTACCCATGCTCAACATTTTTAAAGGAGACGCTAATGCGCCGCCGCCCTCCAATGCGTCGGCCCCCAATCAACCCCCCAATGCCGAAGAACAAGCCAAAATTGCGGCGATCGCCGAGGGGTATGCCAAGGTGTTAGAGCGGGAACCGGATAATCCCAATGCCCTCCAAGGTTTGGTGGAAGCCCGTTTACAGTTAGGGGATTTACCGGGGGCCATTCCCCCTTTGGAAAAATTAACTGAACTTTACCCCGAACAGGAACCCCTCAAACAATTATTAACGGCGATTAAACAAGAGGTCGAACAATCCCAGACGCCAACGCCACCGACACCGGATAATTCTGCGTCCCCTCCCCAGCCCTAGATTTAGGAAAACGAGTCAAATGGTGGCGTTTCCTTGACCACATTGACTCTTTCCTCCCCTGTCGTTGCTTTGTTTGACCGCATGACCCAACTGCATCAAGCCTTCACCATTTTTCTGAGCCTCCTTGTTGAAGCATTACCGTTTTTGACCATTGGGGTAATTTTATCCAGCGCGTTATTAACCTTTAGCGATGAGAAAAAGTTAATCGCTATCCTGCCCCGCCACCCCTTTCTGGGGGCGATCGCCGGGAGTGTGATGGGATTTTTATTTCCGGTGTGTGAATGTGGCAATGTCCCGGTGGCACGACGGTTTTTGATGCAGGGATTACCCACTTCTGTGGCAGTGGCGTTTTTATTGGCTGCCCCCACCATTAACCCCATTGTCATTTGGTCTACCTGGGTGGCCTTTCGGGATCAGCCCGGCATGGTGGTGGCCCGGGTAGTCTGTTCCTTGATCATTACCATTATTATTAGTTGGGTCTTCAGTCGTCAGGCCGATCCCAGACCGTTACTAAAACCGGCCTTAGTGCGACGGTTAAATTATTTAGCCCGGCCCCAAACCCCGGTTCCGGCTTTGGTTGAGTCCCCCCTGCTACAGTCCGGGACGTTTCTGTTGGGGACGGCGGGAAGTCCACTCCGTTTAGATGACAAGGTGGAAGAAATTTTGTTGCCCCCTATTGCCGCCAACCGATGGCAGTTGTTTAGCGACAATATTATTCAAGAATTACGGGAATTGGGCGGTATGTTGATCATCGGCAGTGCGATCGCCGCGTCTATCCAGGTTTTTGTCCCTAGGGAATGGATTTTGCATCTAGGACAAGGAACCATTAGTTCCATCCTTGCCATGATGTTACTGGCCGCGGTGGTGGCAGTCTGTTCCACGGTGGACTCCTTTTTTGCCCTGTCTTTTGCCGCCACCTTTACCAGTAGTTCCCTGCT
>JAYKHU010000222.1:0-6501 GCA_035285105.1 Synechocystis sp. | reverse complement strand
AAAAATGTCCCCATCCTTCCGTGGTGGATGGGCTAGACCGACGCCACGGGAAACAGGGAAACCGCCTCTCGCTCCATGCCGGCCAGGAATTGTTGGTCAATCAAATCGCCATAAACCGCTAAATCGTCCTGCCAGTGGCCGATCGCCTGATTGATGGCGTCTAAGCGAGCCTGGGGAGTGTCCCCTGGGATGCCGTAGCTAAAATTGCCGGCGAACATCACCGCTGGAATATCCCGGTCAGGCAGTTTCAACACCGCCTTATTGATGGCCAGGTGCAACTGACAGCGGTCCAGGGTATAAACCAGATTGATCCCGGCCTGGAGAGGACTTAGGCCAAAGGATTGCCAGGGGCGATCCGCTAGGATTTGTTGAGAAATAAACCGCTGGGCCGCATCGGGTTGGCCGTCGAAGGTGATAAACCAGCGGGGATTAATGCCCACCCCGCGATAGTCTAAATTCGGCAACATTGCGGCATACTGGCGGGCAAGACTAGGGATTTCTAAGTCTTCCAATGCTTTTTTGGCTATCCCTTCGGCGAAAGTGATATTTCCCAGCTTGCCGGTGATTTTGACTCCATTGGTAAAGGCCATTTGGCTACTCCGTTGGGAGGTTGTAAAGGGCTTGGCTAAAGTCCAATCGGTGGGGATGATGCCACTGCCCGCCAGAAAATCTGGGGTGAGCATACTCGGCTGATGATTCGTTGCCGCAAGGACAATGGATAATTCCTGTAAGTCTTGACCTGAACTGGTTCCCAAGCGCGTCATATGGTATTCCCCCGAAAGCTATCCGTATAATCACGGCGGTATATTTCCGGGTATAACGGCTTTTTCCCTTAAGCATCCGTACGAAGCCGAGCTTAAAGCAGCTAAAGGGAGTTATTGACACAAAAATGCGTTAAAGCAGACAAATAAACGGCTTTTGTTTTTATTTCTGACTCTTAATAAAAACTAGAGCGATTGCTTTAACGAAGTTGTTAGAAAAATTAGTGAATTATGAACGGTTCCTTGCTATAATGCCATCGCTTAACAAAACTTCTTAATCAGCTCTTAAAAAATTTATGGCTACTTCTTCTACGTTGACTAGACCCTGTACGGATAGCTTACAAAAGCCGGTCTACGAAGCCCCTCAGCAGGTGCAATATCTTTACCTAGAAGCCGAAATTGATGTGCTCCTACGTCAACTGCAATCCCTCCAGCGGTCTCACAACGGTTAACGGTCTTCCCTTCATGGCTTAACCGTCCTCGGTTTGGGGAGCGGAGGGGAGAGACGATGCGGCCTTAGCGGCCCAGGGCACATTGACGCTAAAGCAACTGCCTACCTGTAACTGACTGGTCACTCCCACCGTGCCCCCGTGTAATTCCACAATTTTTTTGACCAACGCTAGCCCCAGGCCGGTGCCATCGTAACGACGATTGAGGGCACTATCAATTTGCACAAAGGGTTGGAACAGTTGGCTCAGGTTTTCTGGGGCAATGCCAATGCCCGTATCCTCCACGGTGATCCTTAGGCGATCGCCCTCTGGAGCGGTTTGACGGACGGCGGTGAGGGTAACGGTTCCCCCTTCTGGGGTGAATTTCACCGCATTATTGAGCAAATTAATGAGAACTTGGCGTATCCGTCGCTCATCGAGGAGGATGGGGGGTAGGTCGTCGTCAACGTGACAGGTTAAGGTGATGTGTTTTTGAAACGCTAGGTGTTTGACAAACGTTAGGCTGCCGGTGCAGAGATCGGCGATCGCCGTGGGGGCCAGGGTTAATTCAAACTTATCCGCTTCAATTTTTGATAGATCGAGGATGTCGTTGATTAAGGTTAATAAATGTCTACCACTGAGATCGACGGTGGTGAGACAATTTTGCTGCTTGGGCGTTAGGGGACCGTAGATTTCATCCTGTAGCCCTTCTGTCATCCCCAAAATCGCATTTAACGGCGTCCGCAGTTCATGGCTCATATTGGCCAAAAATTCATCCTTCAGGCGGGTTGCCCGTTCCAAGGTCTGGTTCGCAAATTGCAGTTGTTCCTCGTACAGTTTGCGTTCTGTGATGTCAGTAATTGTGCCAATAATCCGTTGTTTTTGGTCAAATTCCTGGGGATAAAATTGTCCCCGCACCAATCCCCAAAACACTTGCCCGGTTACGTTTTGTAAACGATATTCGCTAGTAAACTCAGGCACATTCTCCTTTTGCCCCCATTGATGCAACAGTTGCCAAAACCTGGGGCGATCGCCATCAACCAGGAAAAAATCACGGCAGGGCACAAACCCATTGGCGGGGGTTTCTGGCTCAAAGCCTAGCCACGTGAGAAAGCTCGCGTCCACATCTAACCGATCGCTTCCCGGTTCCCATTCCCAAATCCACACCCGGGTTGCCTGGGAGGCCAACTCATACCGTTGGGCAATTTCGATATATTTACGCTCCGCCGACTGTAAGGCCTGGTCTTGATAGTGCTTGAGTCGTTCAAAGGTTTGGGATAAGGTCTCCCCTAAAAAGCCAATTTCATTGGGGGGTAAGGAGGGCAGCAAAAAGGGATCTTCCGGGCGTTGTTTGACAATGGCATGACGCAGGGATCCCAGGGGAGAAAGTACTAGGCGCTGAATAATCACCCCCAACACCACCAGGGTCAGTCCCATGGAGATCAGGAGGGTGGTGAGCAATGCCACCGACACCATGCGGGTATTTTTAAGCAATTCTTGACGATTCATCACCGCAATGACGGCCCCCCGTTGGGACGCCAGGGATGAAGCCGCGATCCTGGGACTGTCAAACAAGGATATATTAAGGGGCAGAATATAAACTAAGACCTGCTGGTCATGCAGAAAAATCGTCTCGGATAAGGGAGAACCGGTGTCAATGGACTGGGCGAGGAGGGGGGCTAAGGTCGGTTCAAATCCTTGGTAGGGAACCTGTCTCAGGTGCAAACTAGCCTGGGGCGTATGCCAATGGTAACTATCACTGTGGGCAATAAGCATCCCCTCGGGACTAACAATCGACAGTTCGTCCACTGAGGGCCAAGTTGCATAATTCTGAACCAGACGCTCCAGTAAATAGGGATCCTTTAGCTCAATCAAGCCTTCGGCGGCAAATTCTATGCCTTCAACAATTTGTCGGGCATTTTGCTCGATGTGATGTTTGGATTGATTGGCAACCACATCATAGACCACCAAAAAGGTCAGCAGCCCCATTAGCACCAAGGCTGAACAAAAACCCAAATATAATTGACGGCCAAGGGACTGCCAGTTTTTACCTTGAAGATGATTCGTCATAGGTTTTACATTGCTTCACCGACGAGATCGCGATTAATCTTGAGGGTGGAATGAACAGGGCGGCCATGGTTAGGATCCTTTGAAATTAATTCATGGTTTTGCTCGATCACCTGAGTTAATTCACCGGCAATTAATAAACGCTCATTTAAATCACGATCGCCTTTTTTTAAGCCGCTGTAGTCCTGGGCAAATTCCGCAGGGTTAACTTGTAGTGCTTCCGCCACCGTGGCAAAGACCTCGTCAGCATTAGCATCGATGGCGTCCATGATTTCAAACCAGACTTTGGTGAATTGTACCAGTTCTTTTCGTTTTTTAGCACTAACATCTGAGCGGGTAGCTAAACCATCAAAAACAATACTGTCCACTTCGGCGGTGGTATAAATTACTTGACCTCCAGTTTTTGCCGCCGTACTGCTTAAATCTGGCTCCCAGAGGGTGGCAGCGTCAATCTCGCCCTGTTGTAGTAACTGAATGCCATGTTGATTGGCGACGTTCACAATCTCAACCTGACTGGGATCAATCCCCTGGGACGCTAGCGCTTCCAAGAGGACAAGGTAAGTGATGGTGCCGGAGCGGGCGCTCACCTTTTTGCCGATCAGGTCGGTCAGGGACGTAATGCCCGGGCGGGCCACAATGCCGTCGGAGCCAGCGGAAATGTCGGCGGCCAGAATAATTTCGGGGACTTCGCCGTTATAGTCAGCCTGTAACATCTCGGAGAGGGGGGCAAAACTGGCGTCTTGGTATCCCCGCATGGTTGCCCGCAGGTTATCCGGGATAAAGTCATAGCGATTCAGTTTAACGGTTAACCCCCGCTTTTCAAACAAGCCGTTAGCCTGGGCATACAGCAACACTTGATAGCCCGGCCAAGTACTATAACCAATGGTGAGGGGCTGTAAGGGGGGCGCAATCAAGGTACAACTTTTGAGCCCTAAAACGGCGATCGCCACAAGGAATGCCGACAATAAAAATTTTAGCCAACGAGAGACAGGAAACGGTGGGAATTTGATGGGCATAGGGGGGGGAGGAAACTGGGGCAAAACGCCCCAACGCTTAACCGGCTGTTAACTTTACAAATCGTTTATAAATGGCGATTTTTATTGAAAACGAAACCGGCGTTTTCGGCAAGATAAGATTGGGATCACAGCGGACAGTCTTAGGGTAAACAAAAATCCGTCAACAGGGTTGGAATTAGGGGACATTGCTATGACAGAGCCACAGGTTACGATGCCGCCCGGCTATCGACTGGATCGAGGGGATAGCCGCGATCGAGCCTTGCTGTTGGACTTTCTCGAACGGACTTATCAATCAGTGTTCCCTGAACAAGCCAACTTTGCCCATCTCCGTGAAACCGTCGATAGTTATCTATCCTGGCGATCGCCGTTATGGTGGGTTCGCCCCGCTGCAAGGGTAGCGGAGGAAACGGATAATCAGAAATTAGCCCAACCTATCGCCGGACTTTGGTTAGGTAACGCCATCGATCAAGTTACGGGCGATCGGCATGGGCATATTTTCATGCTGTATGTAGACCCCGACCACCGCCGCCGGGGTATTGCCACCGCTCTCTTGGCCCAGGCCCAACATTGGGGAGAACAACGGGGGGATACTTGGTTAGGGTTACAGGTCTTTAGCCACAATCAAGCCGCCATCACCCTGTACGAAAAATTGGGTTTTATCCCCAGGGCCCTATTGCTGCAAAAAAAATGGTAGACCCCAGGGCGGATTGTACTCCCCCGCTCCCCAGGGGGCTAACCCTTGGGTTTGGTATTGACACTCACAGGGCCATTGACCAGCGTTTGGCAGGCCAGACGGTAAGTGTCCGGCTTTTTCCGTAAGACCTTCTCTTCAAAGGGGGTTTTAGGGGATAAATTTTCCATGCCAGCGGTGATTTCCACCAAACACGTTCCACATTGACCATAGCCGCCGCAATTCATCAGCTTACCTTTGAGGGTGTAAAGGTCAATGCCATTTTCGAGAGCTTTCTGCCGCAGGTTCGCACCTTGGGCAACAACAACGTCTTTTTGTTCCTTAACAAAGGTAATGGTCACTGATCGGATCCTCCAGTCTTTACGCAGGCGAACTTTATTAAGAAATTTTACGGGATTTGGCCCGAATCCGAAAATGTTCTATGGGAAGGACTGGGGCAAGAACGGCGATCGGTGCGAACTACAACGTATCCTGATATTCCTCTAGGAGGGCAAGGACATTGGCTAACTGTTGTCGGTGCTGGAAGTTGGGATCAAGCTGGAATCGGATGATTGCAGTACGATATCGAGTTTCGATTCTAATTCGGCGAGTTTCGCGTTCTGCTGACTTAGCTCTTGCATTTTCTGCTCGTGCAAGCTCATCGCGTCGGCGTTGCTCTTCTTCAAGTCTTCGGTTTCTTTCCTCAAGTCTTTCATTCTCTGCTCGTGCAAGCTCATCGCGTCGGCGTCTATCTTCCTCGCGTCGGCGTTGCTCTTCTTCAGCTCGGCGTTGTACCTCCTCAGTTCGGCGTTGTATCTCCTCAAGTCGGACAAACCCCCGTAGGAGTTGATCCAAGACCACAAACGTGAAAGTAATCCCGGCGAAGCTGAGGCCGGCCCATTGGGGGATGGAGATGGTGTAGTTTCGGAAGGCGAGGGTGTCATATTTAAGGGCGACTCCGGTGAGAAAGACCAGCAGGGTGGTCAGGATGGCGATAAATGTCTGAAAATCGGGCATTAACCTAGCCTGGAAGTCTTTCTATTTTAACCATGGTTTCCCTCGTTTCCATGGAGATGGACTAACAAGTCTGCCTCACTGAGAATGGCGATCGCCAATTGTTGTGCTTTCTCTAACTTAGATCCTGCTGACTCTCCGGCGACCACATAATCCGTTTTCTTACTCACCGATCCAGTGACTTTACCGCCGACTGCTTCAATTAATGCTTGGGCTTCCTGGCGTTTCAGCGTCGGCAACGTGCCAGTTAAAACAAAGGTTTTGCCAGCAAAGGGATGTTCTGGGGGGGCTGACTCCCCTGACTCCGGTTGGGATAAATCAAAGCCCAGGGTTTGCAAGCGGTCAATCAGTTGCTGATTGGCTGGTGTCCGAAACCAGTCGTAAACGGATTGGGCAATTTCTTCGCCGATACCATACACGCCGGCGAGGTCAGAAACTCTGGCTTGGCTCAATGTTGCCACCGTGGGAAATTGTCGAGCCAGTAGTTTGGCATTAACTTGACCGACATGGCGAATGCCGAGGCCAAATAAAACCCGCGCCCAGGG
>JAYKHU010000221.1:0-5617 GCA_035285105.1 Synechocystis sp. | reverse complement strand
CTAGTGCAGCGTCATAGAAGTAACCCAACAGAGAAGAAAATGGCAGAATAGAGGTAAAAGAGGGTCAAGTTGAGATTCATCGGAGGAACAGAAAATGCCGAATCCAATAGCCATGTCAATCATGTTGCGCCCATGCGAGCAAAAGGTGTTGGAGAAAATCGTCCGTAGTCATAAAAGTGAGCAAAGACTGGTGCGGCGTGCTCAAATAGTGCTGAAAGCGAACGAGGGGCAAAGTAACGTAGCAATAGCCCAAACCCTGGGATTAAATCGGGAAACAGTAATAAGGTGGCGTCAACGATGGAGTGAGGAAGCAGAAGGTCTGCCAGAGAGGGAAAATAAGGAGGGAGGAGAGGTCAGTATAAGCGAGCATATCCACGCCATCCTGATGGATAAACCCCGTCCTGGTGCTCCTGTGACCTTTAGTGCCGAACAGGTAGTGCGGATCGTAGCCATGGCCTGTGAAGACCCACAAACTGACCGTATCCCAGGACTATTTCAACCGCACCATGGGTAAACTCTTTCAGTAGACTTACAATGGCCAGCCTCGCACTACCTAAGCTGTTGGTTTACTTCTACGGGGCTGCACTAGGTTTGATTCCGGTCAAAAGTTGCTATTCTAAAAGGCGTATTAGCGAAGTTAGGGCAATGGTTAGAACGAAACCGAAATCTGACAAAGTGTTATCCATTCGTTTGCCAGAAAAAGATTTAATACACTTAGAGCGCTATTGTTGTGCCCAGGGACGGACAAAGACTGATGTATTGCGCCAATTAATCCAAGGTTTGCCGATCATCCCGGCGGAGACGGAGGTAAGCACCGCTGGGTTGAACACGGCCCCCTCCCGCGATGAACGTTCATGTTGATGAAGGAAAGAAGGGGGCGGGACTGGTATTTATCGGTCATGATTGCCTTTTTGGTGGCGATCGCCGTTTTTGGCTACTTATATTGGTTTAAATTTGACGGTCAGATTACGGGCTTTTTCCGCATCGGTTCTGAACTGGCGTTATCCCCCTATCTGGATCCTGAGCAAACACTAATTTATCCAGGGGAACTGGGCTATGATGGGCAGCAATTTTTAAGCATTGCCTTGGATCCAGGGCTAACAAACCCAGACAGTGTGGCGGCCTTGGATCACCCGGCCTATCGTTACCGCCGCATTTTCTATCCGTTACTGGGATACTGCCTGGGGTTAGGCAATGCGGCTTGGATACCCTGGGCGTTGGTGTTGATGAATGTCACGGCGATCGCCATTGGTACGGGGCTGATCGGTTTATTGCTACCCCCTACCGTCTCACCGTTTAATGCCTTGGGGGTGTTGGCGATTCCCGGCGTCTGGATGGTTTTATCCCTTTCTACTGCCGACTTATTAGCCAGCGTCTGGGGATTAGGGGCCATTCTTTGCTGGCAAAAACACCGCATCGGTGGGATGGCCCTCTGTTTAGGGGGGGGATTATTAACCCGGGAAACCCTATTGGTGATTGGGGTGGCGTTGGTGTTAAGTCAATACCGCCGTCGCCAATGGTCGGCGATCGCCGCTGTGGGGGTGAGTCTGGTACCGTTGATCAGTTGGCTGGGGGTCATTCGCTGGCGACAGTTGCCGGGGGGATCGGGGAGTGGTAATTTCGGCTGGCCGTTGGTGGGGATTGGGGAAAAATTTCAGGCGTTGGTGAGCAACGGCGTCACCGGCAGCAATCTCTACGAAGCCTATCTATGGGCATTACTGACCATCGGGCTGGGACTATTATTATGGACGAGGGGAAGAGGGATTTTTGCCCCTAGAAGGGAGATTGAGGTTACAAAAGAGGGATTAACAGGGTTAACCATCAGCTACGCCAGTTGGCTCTATGTGGGGTTATGGCTCGTTGCTAGCTTTTATATTTTGAATTACTATCTGAATTACAGTCGCGTTTTTTTGGATATTTTTTTGTTTTGTTTATTAATCCCGCCGCCTTACGCTGGGGCAAAAAAAGGTTTTTTCCTTGCCTGTGGCCTCGCTAGCTTGGCGTTTCTGGGGTTACAGTCTTGAACGGGAAATACAATAACCCCACTAATCAATCCAAGGAATGTCAAAGTCATGGTGATTTGGTGTGGTCTTGTTACTCGTCTCTTTGCCACTGTTGCCGCCATGGGCACCATGCACCGCTGCTAGGATTTCATCTAGCTCATCCATCGCATTTCCCAAATCAAACTTGGTATCATTCGCATCCACCGATGATGTAATGATTTTCTTGGTCGGGTGCTCGGTGTTGCGATGGGGGATATACAGCGAGTTTTGCCGTTGGGTGGTTTTACTCCGTTGTAAAAAGGTCGAGTTTGTTTTGCGATATTCCTGGGTTGATCGACTGGACTGGGTTTTAAAGGCCGATTGCGTCAATTCGTGGGGGGCTAAATTCTTTAAAAAATAATCCACCGTTTCCTGTTTAACCCACCCCTTCAACACCGCCACTGCCCCAAAACGGACCCCTAACTGTCGTTGCTCCATTAAAATGTCATGTACTTGTTCTTCATCCAACAGGTGGGCCAGTTGTAAATAATGCCCCAGGGGATGCCGAATCGAGCCGTTACTCAATAATGGCCAGGAATCCGCAAAGAAATCCGCTGTTTCCTGACGAATCCAACCATGTTTTGACAAAATTTCCCCTAGCAACATCTCGAAATATTGCTGTTCGTGTAGCGCAACTTCTAGCTGCCCCGGTGTAATGAGTTTGGCCTCTAGCAGAATAAGACCGATCTGTTTCGGGGAACAGGGAATGGACATGACGCCATAGGGAATAAATTAAAACAACATCGCCGGACTTAGGTTACATGGGTATCGGAATACCATGAATATTAAGCGCAAAGATAATTTTCACCTTAACAAACAATTAAGGGGAAAGCAACTTTATAACTGACTTTTTGAGCTTTTCTCCATAAATTAAAGCAAAAATAAAGGTGTTTGGGGTTCTTAACCGCCTTGCTGTATCGTTTCCGCTGCTGCCCGGTGCAGTAATGAGTGACGGAAGACGAGATCGCCCATGTTATCGGCATAGCCACCGCCAATGACACAGGCCACCGGGAATCCCCTCGCCCAACATTCACTCAAAACCATTTTGTCGCGTCGATACAGTCCGCGATCCGTTAACGCCAGTTTCCCTAGGCGATCGCCAACGTGGGTATCCACCCCGGCATCATAAAAGACTAAATCCGGTTGAACCTGGGAGAGTAAATCCGGTAGGGATTGGGCCAAAATTTGCAAATACCCCTCGTCATCCAAGCCCGCTGGCAGGGGCACGTCCCAATCACTGGTTTGTTTACGATGGGGAAAGTTGACATCACAGTGCATGGAAAAGGTAAACACGGAGGGATCATGGCGAAAAATCCAAGCCGTGCCATCTCCCTGGTGAACATCCAAATCCACAATGAGTATTTTCTGGGCAAGCCCTTGGTGTTGAATGGCCCTAGCGGCGATCGCCAGATCATTAAAAATACAAAACCCCGAACCGTGATCCGGATAGGCATGGTGGGTTCCCCCCGCAGTATTACAGGCAATCCCCCGTTGTAGGGCCAACTGGGCCGTTAAAATTGTGCCCCCCACCGCAATCTGGGTGCGTCGGGCTAGGGCGGCGCTCCAGGGTAAGCCAATCCGACGGAGGGCTTTGGCATCCAAAGTGCCCTGACAATAATGCTGTACGTAATGGGGGGTATGAACCAGTTGGAGGGTTTCTAAGGGGGGGAATTGGGGAGTATGAAAGCTGACCTCCACCGCTAAGGGGGTTCGCTGTAACTGCTCAAACAAGAGACGGAATTTAGCCATGGGGAAACGATGGCCCGCCGGCATCGGTGCCCCATACTCAGGGTGGTAAACAACTGGAAGCATCATTAATGTTATGGGATCCCCCCATTCTGCCGATTCATTTTGCTTGATTTTATGGTGGGATTTAAGCAAAATACTGAACTGATGTTAGTTCTAACAGAATTGTAACTGTCCCTGTTGTTCACTCATTTTTTGGATGTCTATGAAGATTCAACCGTTGCGCCTTGTCCCCCTCCACTTTTTGACTGGCCTCGCCCTCATCGGTGGTGCTGCCCTGGGCCCTGTCCCCGCTGTGGCCCAATCCCTATCTGGCAATCCCACCATTTCCGTCCCGGAGTTTAAAAATACGACCAACTCTTCCTGGTGGTGGACCGGAAATACCTCTAAGGAATTAGCCGACGCCCTGAGTAATGAATTGACCGCTACGGGGAACTTTACCGTGGTGGAACGCCAAAAGCTGGGGGCCGTCCTCTCGGAGCAAGAACTGGCGGAGTTGGGTATTGTTAAACCGGAAACCGCCGCCAAGAAAGGGGAAATGACCGGCGCTCAGTACATTATTTTAGGCAAAGTCACCGCCTACGAAGAAGGGGTTTCCCAGGAATCCGGGGGGAATAACTTTGGGATTAATTTGGGAATTGTCAACATCGGTAATAACGAACGCAGTTCCAAACAAGAAGCCTACGTGGCGATCGATTTACGGGTGGTGGACTCAACTACCGGGGAAGTGGTCCATGCTCGCACCGTGGAAGGCCGGGCCACCGATACGTCGGAAAGTTCCGCCAATAGCATCAGTGTTTTTGGCATTAGTACCGGCAGTGACAGTCAATCCACCAAAAAAGCCCCTGTCGGTAAGGCCTTGAGGGCGGGATTAATCGAAATTACGGATTATTTAAGCTGTGTGATGGTGGAACAGGATAGCTGCCTGGCGGAATACGACGCGAAGGATAAACGTCGCCGCGCCAACACCAAAGACACGCTCATTTTGGACTAACGGTTAGCTGCTCCGTTCCTGGGGAAGGACGGTCACAGGGGATAAATTGCGATAGCTATGCCCCGGTCTGGGGTGCTTTTGGATTTCCTCTTTGATGCTGTCTAAATCTACATAGCGGTCAGACACGTTAATGAGACTATCACTGGTCATGGATCGTAAACTCACCACCTCGATCCGTGCCCCCCGGTAACTCACTGCATCGGCGGCGTAGGCTAAATCCCCATCGCCGCTGACCACCACCGCCGTATCGTAGGAACCCACCAGGGACATTAAATCCACCGCAATTTCCACATCTAGGTTGGCCTTTTTGGAACCGTCCGGCAACTGTACCAAGTCCTTGGCGATCACCCGGTACCCGTTGCGGCGCATCCATAGTAAGAATCCCTGTTGCTTTTCATTACTGCGGTCAACGCCGGTGTAAAAAAAGGCCCGGAGCAGACGGGACCCCCCGGTTAAACAGTGGAGCAGTTTGGTGTAATCAATTTCAATGCCCAACTGGAGGGCTGCGTAAAACAAGTTAGACCCGTCGATAAAGATAGCCACACGACCCCGATTTTCGAGTAATTGGGTCGGGGTAAAAAGTGAATCCTGTTCAAAGTCCTCAAACATGGGTTTAATAGGGCAGTTTATTAAAAAAGTTTAAAAAGGTTAAAAAAGCTTAAAAAAAGAGTTGAATTAATCGGAAACCCATCAATAAATATTAATCTGTTTCCGGCAATTCTAGCTTACTAAAAATGGGGCTGGCGGGGGGAAGGGCGACATTGGCGGGAAATTGCCCCCAGCCCTGATGACGGCTAAATTCTTCCCCCTGCTCCCCTGGCGATCGCCATTGGTT
>JAYKHU010000220.1:0-9836 GCA_035285105.1 Synechocystis sp. | reverse complement strand
TTAAGGCCTGGGTCACATCCAATTCTAAAATGCCTAAATTGGGTTGTTGGGCGAGGTCTTCTAGGAATTGACGCTTGGTTTTGATGAGATTAATTCGCTCGAGTAAGGTGGCTTTGTCTAACATAATCAGGGATTGGGGGTCAGGGTTCAGAGGTTATTATAACGAGGCGATCGCCATCCGCAAGGCGTGTTGGTCTAGCTGTTGACCAATAATCACCAAGCGGGTTAGGCGGGGGGCTGCCGGTTGCCAGGGGCGGTCATAGAAGCAATCAAAGCGATCACCTACGCCCTGCAACACCAAGCGCATGGCCTTTTGGGGCACCACCACAAACCCCTTAATCCGGTAAATTTCCTGCTGTTGCACTAACTCCCGCAGGCCATTGATTAACCCTTGGGGATCAAACTGACGGTCTAGTTCCAGGTAAACCGAGTTGATTTCCTCATCGTGGTCATGGTCTTCTTCGTAGTCGTGATGACTAGGGCGATCGGCTAAATTGTCCTCCACCGCCGCATTAAATCCCAGAATAATCTCCGGGCTAATCTCCCCCTGGTGGCAGGGCAACACCTTCACACCGGGTCGTAATTGGCCTTGCAACCCCTGTTGAACCTGGTCGCAATCTCCCTCTGACAATAAATCCGTCTTGGTTAGCAACACCAGATCGGCACAGGCAAGCTGGTCTTCAAATAATTCTTCAATGGGGGTTTCGTGGTCTAGGCTGTCATCGGCTGCCCGTTGGGCGGTTAACGCAGCCACATCCCCCACCACTTGCCCCCGCACTAAGGCATCCCCGTCCACCACCGTAATCACCCCATCCACGGTGGCCCCTGTGCGAATCTCCGGCCAGCGAAAGGCTTGCACCAGGGGTTTGGGTAACGCTAACCCGGACGTTTCCACCACAATGGCGTCAATTTGCTCCCGTCGTGCCAAGAGGGCTTGCATGGTGGGCAAAAATTCTTCCTGTACCGTACAGCACAAACAACCATTGGCCAGTTCCACAATCTGGGGCTGAGGGGCAACCGCCGCATCTTCCTCGTCACAGACCTGGCAAGCCCGCAGAATCTCCCCGTCAATGCCCACTTCCCCAAACTCGTTAACTAAAACAGCAATCCGACGACCTTGGTTATTTTTCAACAGTTGGCGGACTAAAGTCGTTTTTCCCGATCCCAGGAAACCCGTAACCACCGTGACAGGAATTTTGTGCATTATGAAGATAGAGGCTTAGATAACGCGTGACTTAAACGTTATGGTATCTTGCCCTGAGTCAATCCAACTGAATTGGGCGTGTCGGCATGGTGTAATGACGCCCCCCACGGCTTCACCGGGAGCGGTGATCTGAAAAAATAAAAAATTCCTTGTCCCAGACCAAAAGCTATGTTATTGTTGTAAATCGTGTGAACAACGCACAACGGGTCGCTAGCTCAGCGGTAGAGCACTCGGCTTTTAACCGATTGGTCTTGGGTTCGAATCCCAGGCGACCCATTTTTTGGATAGACAATTCGATAGACAGGGTAAATACTCCCGCCGCTGTTAGGGGGTAAGATGATCGTGTAAAGATATTTAAATTCAGCGGTTACTAATGGAGAATAAACGCCCCGAATTTGCAATGGCCAACCACTCTATTCTGGCGGTGGTTTCAGAGGTTCACGCTTATTTTCGTGATATGCAATCCTATTATCAAATTGCCCACGGCAAATTACTCAGTGAGCTAGAAAATGCCCAAGACCCTGCTATGACTGAGGGAATACAGCAAAAGTTGGCTGCCGTCAATCAAAAGCTGGCATTTTTCCATGTGTTAAACAACTCAATTTCTACGGTTGATACGGTACTTCACACTGATACGATGATTAGGGAATTTAAGGATCAGGAAAATTCCTAATTTTTCTTTACCGTTTCTTAACCTTTTAGGAGTGTCTGATGTCTAGTTTGATGATAGATACCGTCAGAATATTTGAAAGTGCCCCGGAAAAAATCGTGAAAGCCGGAGAGGTTATTTTCAAGCCAGGGGACAATGACTCCCACATGTTTGGCATTATCGCAGGAGAAGTGGAATTATCCGTCAATGGTCATCCCATTGAAACCCTCGACGCCGGTAATATCTTTGGGGTGGGAGCCATTATTCATGAGGATCATTCCCGGGCCTCAACGGCGATCGCCAAAACCGATTGCAAAATTGCGGAAATGAATCGCGAACATTTTTTCTTTGCCATTCAACAAACGCCCATGTTTGCCCTAGAAGTCATGCGGAGTTATTCTGATCGCTTTCGGAATCTCAAAATGGTCCATGATGCACTGCTGTCCTCGCAGGAACAAGGGTAACAGGGCATTGAAACTTAAAATAGCAGGGAGCGCAGCTTGGTCATCCGGGTTGCTTTTTTTTGCTTTTTGGTTGGGAACGGCTAGGACCAGGGCGGGATAACAGTGAAAAAGGGGTTAACTTCATCCCCTTAGGGGGGAGAAAATGATTAAGCAAAGATTAATAAATTACGCTAAACTAACAACGGTTATTATTTTTATCGCTAATTTTATTTTATTTTCTTAGCTTATTGCTAGTTTCATTTATTTTTACTATTTAACTTTATATGACAATTTATAATGGAGTTCCTTTCCACAGAGAACGTATGTCTATCTTTGTGGATGGGAACAATATGTTTTATGCACAACAAAAAAACGGCTGGTTTTTTGATCCCCGCAGGGTACTATCGTTCTTGACTGCCGATCCCTCTGTTAAATTGGTCAATGCGTTTTGGTACACCGGCTTGAAGGATACCCAGGATCAAAGGGGGTTTCGGGATGCCCTCATCAGTTTGGGCTACACCGTTAGGACTAAAATTTTGAAGGAATATTATGACGATATTTCCGGTAAATATTCCCAAAAAGCGAATTTAGATATTGAAATTGTGGTGGATATGTTTAATACAGTAGATCAATATGACCGGGTGGTACTCTTCAGTGGGGATGGGGATTTTGAACGGGCGATCGAGTTGTTACGCTCAAAAAGTACCCATATTACGGTCATTTCAACGGAGGGAATGATCGCTCGGGAATTACGCAATGCCACCGATCGCTATATTGATCTCAACGACATTAGGGATGCCATCGAAAAGCAAGATTTCCCCATCACTGAACAAACGGCTTGAAGGGGGAGAATGGCCCGGAACAGCGATCGCCCCCACCTGGTCCTACCCTAGGCGATGGATTTTTAAAAAGTTGGTCCCCCTGGGCAATTTTGTAGGAATCCCGGCCATGATTAAAAGTTGGTCGCCACTTTTGGCCATATTCCGTTCTTTGAGCAGAACTTCCGCTTGGTTAACTAAGTCCTCAAAAGTATCAAATTCCTCGTTAATTAAAAAGGGAATAATTCCCCAGACTAAATTAAGGCTGTGGTAAACCTTTTCGGAGGGGGTAAAGGCAATCACCGGCACGGAAGGGCGTTGGTTTGACGCTAACAGGGAGGTAAACCCCGAGGTGGTAAAGGTGACGATATACCGGAGGGTCAGAATCTCATCAATCACCACCAACGCTTCACTCAAGGCGTGGGTTTCGGTGTTGGCGGTGGGGGGCACATTTTCAAAGTGGAGGTCAGATTCCGTTTCTTCCGCAATTTTGCACAACATCCGCACCGCTTGAACAGGATAGTCCCCCACGGCGGATTCCCCCGATAACATCACCGCATCGGTGCCATCCAGAATGGCGTTGGCCACGTCACTGGCTTCGGCCCGGGTGGGGCGGGGATGTTGGATCATGCTGTCTAACATCTGGGTGGCGGTGATGACGGGGATTTCCCGCAAATTACACAGACGAATAATCTCTTTTTGGAGGCGGGGGACTTTTTCTGGGTTAACTTCCACCCCGAGATCCCCCCGGGCCACCATCACCCCGTTGGTGGCGGCTAGAATTTCTTCTAAGTTGGCGATCGCCTGGGGTTTTTCAATTTTGGCAATGACGGGTAAGTCCCCATGGCCCCGTTCTTTGAGAAATTCTTTTAATTCCAGAATGTCA
The DNA here is from genome assembly GCA_035285105.1 of Synechocystis sp. GTDB lineage: Bacteria > Cyanobacteriota > Cyanobacteriia > Cyanobacteriales > Microcystaceae > Synechocystis. Next base: position 5,836 of record JAYKHU010000220.1, on the reverse strand, counting down.
GCCCCTTTACGGACAAAACTAAGGGAAACCCAATCAATACCCTGGCTCAGTCCAAATTCTAAATCTTTTTTATCTTTTTCGGTCATTGAGGGCAGGGTTAAATCCAATCCCGGCAAATTCACCCCTTTTCGACTTTTGAGCATGCCGCCGGTGACCACTTCACATAAGATTCCCACCCCTTGAATGGATTTCACCTGCATTTCTAGCAAACCATCATCCAAGAGAATGCGATCGCCTGGTTGGGCTTCTTTACCCAAGTGGGGGTAGTCAATGCTGACCGCTTCAGGATACTGGTCACTGAGTTCAACGGGAACGAGGTGAATAATGTCACCTTCCACCAACGCCATTTCCCCCATCGGCAATTGTCCAACCCGGATTTTTGGCCCCTGCAAATCCTGAAGGAGGGTAATGGGGGTGTCCATTTCCTGCTCAACGGAACGCAACAACTTCACCATGATGGCGTGGTCTTCATAGCTGCCGTGGGAAAAATTCAGGCGGGCGACGTTCATGCCCGCATCAACCATGCGACGTAAAACGTCGACGGAGCGACTGGCGGGGCCAATGGTGGCCACAATTTTTGTACGGTGGGTTAACGGTCTCATGGGTTTAACGGTCACGCAAGGCAAATTGCGTCAAGAGGATTACGCCTCAGTGTAAGGCCAATGTTGGATGGTGATGGTCAAGAAACGGTTAAAACTCGATGGTTTCCCCCCTAACGTTAACCCTGGAAAATTGACGACTCCCGTTAGAAACTGTGGGTTATTCTCTTGCTCAACATCAGCGGTTTTTTATGAATCCCCCAGGGCAACTTTTATGGGTTCTTGGGTTTCTTGATGTCCCCCATGGACCACATAGGGTAAACCGGCCCCGGCCAACCCCTTTTGGATGTGGGTCGCGGTTTGCTCAAACAAAATAAATAAGGGACAAATTTCCTCGGCCCCTTCGCTGAACATGTGCTTTTCCTGGGGAGGCATTAACCATTCATAATCCTGATCCAGGTAAATCTGACTGCGGCGCCAACGACTGAGTAAATCGGAGAAGTTTTCCTCTGGACGGTGAATAAACACTAAAATCTCCGCCCCCAATTTGATTTGCCATTCAGGATCACACATTAAAATCGCTAAATCACAGGGAATCACCTTAGCCAAGGGAGTCGTTTGTTTCCCCCTGTGGTCGGCATCATTCAACGGCAGATGGCGCAAGCGAACAATCGGTAACGGAATGGTGATAATACTTTGTTCCGGTCGTCTTAGGCTCGGTAATTTTTCCAAATAGGGACGGTATTCTCTTAATAGGGTGATCGCCCCTTCCCGGTCAGTAAAATCTGCCAGTAGATGATCGTAGTCTGTTCGTTTCGCTGGAATCACATCAACGCCTCCTTAAACCGTGCCCCTTCATTGTTCCCCATTGTAATCGGCTTTTCAGCAGACAAAACTGACAGGGACGGGATGGAAATTAAAGATTAATAACGCTTTAACGTTGCCATCAACAACCAGGGCTAAGATGGGGGCACACTGCTTTGGAGCACGTAATCCCATGTCAGACAACACCGCCCAAATTGATACTCTGTGTCATGCCTTGGAAACCCTTGATCAAGCGGAAACCCTAGAAGGGGCGAAATTCCGGCAACAGGCCCAGGATGTCTTAGCCAGTCCCTCCGTTGCCCTCCGCCTCAAAACGGCGATCGCCGACCTGTTAATGCAAGCTAATCAACGGTTTGCCTTGAAGACGGTGAAGGGAGAAGAAAGTTATTAAGTTTATCTAGCCATTATTTAATGATTAATGACCCCCACCGCCCTCGTTGGCCCGGGTATCCCGTTCGGTGATATCCGCAAGCCATGCCTTAATTCAGGAAAAGAGGGGGAGGGGGTTAACAAATAAATTGCCTTCGTTCAATTACCTTGGTGGGACGAGGGTTATTACAACTTCGCACCGCACCCCGAACAAAAACGATGGTTGACGGGATTTTGGGTATGGCACACGTCACACTCCGTCAACTGGTTGGTTTTGGTGCGGACGGGAACTTCAGGGAGTCCCAACATTTGGGCGTTACTCTTACCGGGGGCCACCATGGGGTAACAGTTTTCATCCTTTTTAACCGCCACATCCATGACCACGGGGCCATCATGGGCAATCATTTCGGCGATCGCCGAGGCAAGGTCTGCCTGGTGTCGGACGGTGATGCCGCGAATACCGTAGGCTTCACAGAGAAGATTGATATTGGGCATGCCCTGTTGCATATCAGAAGAGGAATAGCGCCCTTCATAAAACGCTTCTTGCCATTGGCGCACCATGCCCTGCCAACCATTATTTAAAATCACGGTCTTCACATTAATGCCGTAATGGGCAAGGGTTCCTAATTCCTGCAAATTCATCTGGAAGCTGGCGTCACCACTAATGCAGATGACTTCTTCTTCATCCCCCACGGCCACCTTTGCCCCCATCGCAGCGGGCACACCGAATCCCATGGTGCCTAGTCCCGCACTGGAAATCCAACGGCGGGGGCCATTATTGAGGAATTGGGCGGCCCACATTTGGTGCTGGCCCACATCCGTGGTGTAGTAGGCATTGGGGGCCTGCCGACCCACTTCGTACACCACCGCCTGGGGAGAAATACTGTCTTCATAATGGGGAACTTGGAGGGGATAATCCGCCCGCCAGTGTTCAATGCGGTTGAGCCATTCCTGGGTTTGATGGGGATGGGTAGGATAATCCAGTTCCCGGGCCCGTTGTAAAAGCTGTTCAAGGACATGGCGCACGTCCCCCACAATGGGCACATCCGGGGCGCGGTTTTTCCCCACTTCAGCGGGGTCAATATCAATGTGAATCACCTTGGCCCGCGCCGCAAATTCATCCAGTTTGCCCGTTACCCGGTCATCAAATCGGGCGCCCACCGCAATCAGTAGGTCACATTCGCTCACGGCAAAGTTGGCGTAGGCCGTTCCGTGCATTCCCAACATACCCACCGACAGGGGATGGTGTTCGTCAAAGGCACCAATCCCCATCAACGTGGTGGTCACGGGGAGTTGAAAGCGTTCGGCAAATTCTTGGACCTGGGCATGGGCATTGGCGGCGATCGCCCCGCCACCGACATACAGCAACGGTTGTTTGGCCTGTTCGATCAGTTGCAACGCCCCATTAATCTGCCGGGGATTACCTTTAACCGTGGGACGATAGCCGGACAAGTTCACATCACCGGGTTCCACGGGAATATAGTCACATTCTTCTAAGCCCACATCCTTGGGCACGTCAATTAACACCGGGCCAGGGCGGCCGGTACTGGCGAGGTGAAAGGCTTCCGCCACAATGCGAGCCATATCCTTAGCATGGCGCACCACGTAGGAATGTTTCACAATGGGCAACGTAATACCAAAAATATCAATTTCCTGAAACGCATCACTGCCAATCATGGGACGACCCACTTGACCGGTAATAATCACCATGGGTACGGAATCGAGATGGGCATTGGCAATACCCGTGACTAAATTGGTTGCTCCAGGGCCGGATGTGCCAAAACAAACTCCCACCTTCCCTGTGGCCCGGGCATAGCCATCTGCTGCGTGGGAGGCTCCCTGTTCATGGCGCACCAAAATATGTTGCAGATCCCCCAATGCTTCAAACCGATAGAGTTCGTCGTAAATGGGCAGAATGGCGCCGCCGGGATACCCAAAAATATGCTTAACCCCATGGCGTTTAAGGCTATCAATCAGGGCATAGGCCCCGGTTTGCCGTTGACTGGGGACGGATTTGAGAAAATTGGTTTGGGGATTAGGAAGGGATGCGACCACAGGACAATTTATTTAAGTGAAGCGTACAATGAACCCTTCCATTTTAGTGTTGTCAACTACAATGCAACACATTTTCTCAACATGTTGTTAGAATTCGCTGTCTTGCTCCGGGCAAGGACAGCACTTAACTGGGTTAAATACGATGGGGCAGTGGGCTGGAGATTATCGGGGGGCAACTGATGAAACGCTGGGGGATACTGGGGGCAATCAATCTGAAAGGATGGTTGATTTTGGTAATCCTCGGGGCAATAGTTTATATTCCCCTGCGGATAACGTTAACCCGCTTAAAAGTGCCGAATCCCCAGGGAATGTTGATTTTAGCGGGGGATAATCAGCGCAAGCGGGTGGGGGCAGAGCTGGCGGCGGCAAACCCCGACTTATCCATTTGGCTCACGGTACCCTCTGGGGAATCACCGTCCCTGGAACTATATTTTGATCCCCAAGTTATTGAGCCAACTCGCCTGCATTATGAGCCTTGCACCACCGATACCGTCACGGACTTCACCTGTTCAGTGGACGATCTCCGTCGCCATCGGATTCGCCATGTTTACTTAGTGACCTCAGATTTCCATATTCCTCGGGCCATGGCGATCGCCTGGTGGGTGTTCGGTAGTCGGGGCATTATCGTAACCCCCTATCCGGTTCCCTGTGCAGGGGGTCAGTGTGGCCCTCCAGAATCCCGCTGGCGTATTCTTCGGGATCAAGTGCGGTCTGTCCTCTGGCTTTTGACCGGCAAAAGTGGGGCCAGCTTCAATCCCCGCCTGGCTAACCGTCCAAATCCCCTGCCATAACCGTGGCGATCGCCGTTTTAGCGTTGTCTTGGAATTCCCGCACATTGACACGATTCAAGAGCAGAATGGAGACCCCTAACCCCAGGGCTTGGAGGAGAAACACCAATCCATAGGCTAATACCGGATTGGGAAATAAACTTTTGCCCACATTTAAAACCGCCCCCCCGAGCACTGTGGCCAGGCCCCGGGAAATCGCCTGGGCTAATCCCCATGCTCCGATAAAAGTCCCTGCCGTTTCAGCGGCGGTTAAATCCAGCATCAAACTCGTGGCACCAGCGGTGATCATGCCCGACGCTAGGCCAAAAAAGAGCAAACCGGATTTGAGTAAACTGACATTGGCTTGAAACCCCGCCAGAATCAGCAGGCTGAAACATAACGCCCCTAAACCACACCCCAAAGCCGTGGTCCGTTGTTTCCCTAAATGGGGCACCACTAAAAATCCGGTGGCTCCAATGCCCAATAATGTCCCCATGCCAAAAAAGGCGTTAAGTTGGGTGGTTTCCGAAATACACATCCCGAACACCTCTCCGCCATAGGGTTCCAACACCGCATCCTGCATGAACAAGCTAATGGTGAGGAGTAAGAGAAAGCTAAAGAAGATTCCCGTTTGGCGGCTGGCCGTCAGCACCGTTAGCGCCCGACCAAAGGTAATTTCCCCTTCCCGATTGGTGGATTGGGAGCGACGACTAAAGCGGGAATATTTTTTTTCGACCCCCACCGTCGCCAGCCAGGCTAACCCCAGGACGATCGCCGGCATGATCATAAAAACTGGATTAATCCCGGTTTGCAACTGGGCAATATTCGCCGGTTGGTTGGGGACTAACGCGTCGGCATTGAGTAAGGCTTTGCCGCAAATCTCCGGGGTATCAAGCAATTTAGAGCTAACAATAGCGCCGATAACAATGCCCACCATCAGCATGGACCAAACAATGCCCACCAGTTTTGAGCGGTTATCTTCATCGGAGACATCCACCAATAACGCGGCAAAGGGCGTGGAACTGAGACTTAACGCCACCCCGTAGGCGGCAAACACGGCCCCCAAAACGATACTCCAAAGAATGGTGGCAAAGCCCCAACCTGTGGTTTGTAGACTCAGACCCAATTGCCAAACCACCTGTAATGCCACAAAAGACAAACTGGTGAAGCACAATGCCCCCAGCCACACATAACCGGTGCGATGTAATCCCAACAACGGCTTGCTATCCGATAATTGCCCGCACCAAACCTTAAACGGACTGACAAACTGGTACATGGCGA
>JAYKHU010000219.1:0-2778 GCA_035285105.1 Synechocystis sp. | reverse complement strand
TGGTTGAATCATTATGTCGCTAGTCACAATATTCAAGATGGGGAAGCTTTCTTAGCGGAGCTCCTTAACGAGAATAAAGAGTTAGTGCTGAGAATTCTAACGGTGAGGGAAGATATTGCGGAGTTGGTGTTAGATTTTCTGCCCACGATGACCCGCAACAGTATCAGTGAGTCCAATATGTTCCACCGTCGCCATTTGCTTGAACGCCTAACCCAAACGGTTACTGACGCTAATTTTTCGGCAGCAGAAACCACCGACCTCGAATCAGATCACAACGATCCACACCCTTCTTAAGTCGTCATCAGACAGGAAAACGAATTCATGAAAACTTTACCCAAAGAGCGTCGTTACGAAACCCTCTCCTACTTGCCCCCCTTAACGGATCAGCAAATCGCCAAACAAGTGGAATTCTTGTTGGATCAGGGCTTCATTCCCGGTGTTGAATTTGAAAACGATCCCCAACCCGACACCCACTTCTGGACCATGTGGAAACTCCCCTTCTTTGGGGGAGCCACCGCCAACGAAGTACTCGCTGAAGTCCGCGAATGTCGTTCTGAAAACCCCAGCGCCTACATCCGGGTAATTGGTTTTGACAACATTAAACAATGCCAAACGGTAAGTTTCATTGTTCACAAACCCAACCAAACCCAAGGTCGCTACTAAGCCTTAGTCGTTGGAATCATTGACCAACATTCTAGATAAAAATGTAGAGTATTAGCCCGCTTCGGCGGGTTTTTTGTTGTTTGCGTCCCCTTTACAGCGGAGTGGCAAACGAGGGGTTTTCCTTGCCTCTAGCCTGTTCCTCCCCTGCGACAGAACAATGGCAGTTAGTCCCCGACAGAAATTTAAGATTAACTTAAGGCTTGGTCCGTCACCATTTCAAAAATCCCCCCCATAATTAAGGGAAAAACTGAGAACCCGACGTTACGCTTCACCCTCACCAAGACTTAATCAATTATGCGAGACGTTTATATCGTTGCGGCTAAACGCACTCCCCTAGGCCGTTTTGGGGGATCCCTAACCCCTTTGTCCGCCGCCGAACTGGGGGCCCATGCAATGAAAGCAACCCTAGAACAGGCGGGCATTAGCGGCGATCGCCTGGATATTTATATTCTAGGTAATGTCTTGCGGGCGGGGCATGGCCAATTGATTCCCCGCCAGGCAGCGTTAAAGGCAGGTATACCTGACACGGTGGACGGCTATGCCATTGATATGGTGTGTTCCTCCGCCATGATGAGTGTGATTAATGGGGCAATGACCATCAGGGATGGGGAAGCGGATTTAGTCCTGGCCGGGGGGACAGAATCCATGTCCCAAACGGGATTTTACCTCTCCCATCGGGCGCGGTGGGGGTACAAATTCTTGATGGGGGCCCCGGAAAATTTGACGGATTTATTACTCCATGATGGGTTAACCGATAGCACCAACGGTGAGGGTATGGGGGATCAAACGGAACGGTTAGCGGCGGACCATGGGTTTACCCGGGCAGCGCTGGATGAGGTAGCGGCCCTCTCCCAACAACGGGCCGCCCAAGCCACTGAAGCGGGGTTGTTTAAGGCGGAAATTGCCCCGGTGGAATTGAAAAGCCGCAAAGGCGTGCAAATTCTCGATGCGGATGAAGGCATTCGGGCGGAAACAACGATAGAAACCCTGGGGAAACTGCGTCCGGCCTTTAACCCCGATGGGGTATTAACGGCGGGCAATTCCAGTCAAATCACCGATGGGGCAGCGACGTTATTGTTGGCCAGTGCTGAGGCGGTAAAAAATTATGGCTTAACCCCCCTGGCAAAAATTTTGGGGGGCAGTTGGGCCGGGGGCACGCCGAGCCGTTTTCCGGAAGTTCCCATCTATGCCACGGAAAAGCTGCTGAAAAAGTTAGGTAAATCCATTACCGATTTCGACCTATTTGAAAATAACGAAGCCTTTTCCGTCAGTAATCTGTTGTTTGAAAAGTTGTTGGGGGTTGACCGGGACAAACTCAATGTCCACGGTGGGGCGATCGCCCTGGGGCATCCCATTGGGGCATCGGGGGCGCGGATTATCGTCACTCTGCTCTATGCCTTGCAACAACAGGATAAAACCTTGGGGTTAGCGGCGTTGTGTCATGGTACGGGGGGCGGTACGGTGATCGCCATTGAACGGGTTTGATTTCTCACCTCACGACTAATTTTTTTTAGGAGTCATTATGTTAAGTCTCGGCTTGGAAGATAAAGTCATCGTTGTCACCGGCGGCAATCGCGGCATCGGCGCGGCGATCGTTAAACTGTTACAGGAAATGGGGGCAAAAGTCGCCTTTACGGATCTGGTGGTGGATGGCGATCATGGGGATGCATTGGGGGTGGTGGCCAATGTCACCGATTTGGAGTCCATGACCGCAGCAGCAGCGGAAATTACGGAAAAGCTCGGCCCAGTTTATGGCATTGTCGCCAATGCAGGCATTACCAAGGACAACTTTTTCCCGAAACTGACCCCCGGGGATTGGGATGCGGTGTTGAACGTCAATCTGAAAGGGGTGGCGTTTAGCATCAAACCTTTTATTGACGCTATGTACGAAAACAAGGCCGGTTCCATCGTTGCCATCAGTTCCATTTCCGGGGAACGGGGCAATGTCGGCCAGACCAACTACTCCGCCACCAAAGCCGGGGTGATTGGCATGATGAAATCCCTCGCTCGGGAAGGGGCGCGGTATGGGGTGCGGGCCAATGCGGTTGCACCGGGTTTTATTGATACAGAAATGACGTTGGCGATCCGGGAGGATATCCGCGAAAAAATCACCAA
>JAYKHU010000218.1:0-7138 GCA_035285105.1 Synechocystis sp. | reverse complement strand
GGTCAATGGCCATGCTGGCACGGGTCTGGAGTGCCTCTCTCCTGGGAATAGATGCGATCAAAGTGGGGGTCGAGGTGGATGTGTCCGGGGGCTTACCGGCGATCGCCGTGGTGGGGTTACCGGATACAGCGGTGCAGGAATCCCGGGAACGGGTGAAGGCGGCGTTGAAAAATTCAGGGTTTGCCTTCCCGGTGCGGCGCATTGTGATTAATTTAACCCCGGCGGATTTACGCAAAGAAGGCCCCTGTTTTGATCTGCCCATCAGCATTGGCATTTTGGCCGCCTCAGAACAGGTCGATCCCCAACTTTTAGGGGATTATTTATTTTTAGGGGAGATGTCCCTGGATGGTAGTTTGCGGGCCGTGGCTGGGGTGCTGCCCATTGCTGCCACTGCCCAAAAAATGGGCTTGAAAGGGTTAGTGGTTCCCGAAAACAATGCCCTAGAAGCGTCGGTGGTGGACGGGTTAGCAGTCTATGGGTTTAAACATCTCAACGAGGTGGTGAACTTTTTGGGCAAACCGGAGGCCTATCAGCCCGTCGATCGCCAAACAGCCCTCAAGGAAATGGCCACGGCTCAACCTTGTTTGGATTTGAAAGATGTGAAAGGGCAATCCCACGGGCGGCGAGCGTTAGAAATTGCCGCAGCGGGGGGTCATAATGTGATTTTTGTGGGGCCACCGGGGAGTGGTAAAACCATGCTGGCCCGGCGTTTACCGGGGATTTTACCCCCCTTGGCCTTTGGGGAAGCGTTGGAAGTGTCCCAAATTCATTCCGTGGCCGGGTTACTCAAGGAACGGGGGCAACTGATTCGGGAACGGCCCTTTCGCAGTCCCCACCATTCCGCTTCCGGGCCATCCCTAGTGGGGGGCGGCAGTTTTCCACGACCGGGGGAAATTTCCCTGGCCCACCGGGGGGTGTTGTTTCTGGATGAATTGACGGAATTTAAGCGCAATGTGTTGGAATTTTTGCGCCAACCCCTCGAAGACGGCCAAGTCACCATTTCCCGCACCCGTCAAACCATTATGTTTCCGGCCCAATTTACCCTCATTGCCAGCACCAATCCCTGTCCCTGTGGCTATTTTGGCGATCCGATCCAAGCCTGTTCCTGTTCCCCCCGCCAACGGGATCTCTATTGGGCTAAACTCTCCGGGCCATTAATGGATCGCATTGATTTACAAGTGGCCGTTAATCGTTTAAAACCGGCAGAAATGACTGCCCAGAGCCAGGGAGAAAGCTCAGAATCTGTCCGCGAACGGGTCAAACAGGCCCGACAGTTGGCGATCGCCCGTTTTGCGAAGGATGCCAAAATTAGCTGTAATGCGGAAATGCAAGCGGGGCAATTGCGACAACACTGTCAGTTGGATGATCAATGTCGTCAACTGTTGGAAGGGGCGATTAAAAAATTGGGACTATCCGCTAGGGCCATGGATCGCATCTTGAAGGTCTCCCGTACCATTGCCGATCTAGCCCAGGCCGAGACCATTCAAGCGGCCCATTTAGCAGAGGCGATTCAGTATCGCACCCTGGATCGATTTTCGTGAGTTCACACCTCTGTTAGTTGGCTGCTTAACTGAGTTTCTAATTGCGCCGTTAAATCATCGATCGCCAATCCGAGGTTTTGAAAACAGGTTTCGGGATTAGGCTCGGGCTGGAAAAATAACAATTTGAATTGGGTAGGCCCCACCACGAAAATGGCCACCTCTGTGGCGGGATCGTAACCGTTTAAAATGCCGACTAACTCTTGGATACGGTGGTTAACCTGCTCGTTTAAGCGGGCGATCGCCGTGGGGTCACAACTGATGAAATGGGGCATGGGCTGTAAATCTAACCCCAAATATTGGGATTTATCCGGCCATTGTTGATGAAACCCGTGGGCTAAGGCTGCCAGTGCCTGTTGGTTTTCCTTCGCAAACTGGTCTAATTGATAGCGCCAAGGGTTAGCAGCATCGTCGGGGGAAGTCGGCTCAGCAAAAAACATGACAAATTATCGATTCACTGTAAATACTGTACGATACCAGCGGCGATCGCCTCGGTTAGGGGTGGAAATACCCCCGCACGATGTTGACAATTTGTTGGCTGGCTGTGCCATCGCCAAAGGGGTTGATGGCGCCGGCCATGGTGTCGTAGGCTTGGGGATCACTGAGTAATTCCGTCGCTGCTGCGACCACAGTCTGGGGATCGGTACCCACTAATTTAGCCGTTCCAGCGGCGATCGCCTCGGGTCGTTCAGTGGTTTCCCGCAGTACTAACACCGGTTTACCCAGACTAGGGGCTTCTTCCTGTAATCCCCCGGAATCGGTCAGCAGTAAATAGCAATTTTGAATAGCACCCACTAATTGAGCATAATCCAACGGTTCTGTCAGAAAGACCCGGGGATGATCCCCCAGGGCCTGTTGAATGGGTTCCCGCACCGTCGGATTGCGATGCATGGGCAAAAGTAAAGCTGTGTCAGGAAAATCTGTCAAAATTTGCTTAAAACTGGTCAATATATCCTGCAACGGTTCCCCCCAATTTTCCCGACGATGGACGGTGGCCAATAACACGCGATACTGTGACCAATCCAAACCGGCGATCGGGCAACTAGGATTTTTCTCGGCCACGGTTAACAAGGCATCAATGACCGTATTACCCGTGAGGTGAATCTGTCCCGTCACATCGGATTTTTGTAAATTTGCCACCGCTAGGGGGGTAGGGGCGAAATGCAACTGAGCCAGTTGGGAAATAAGCCGACGATTGGCTTCTTCGGGAAAGGGATTGAATAAGTTATCAGTGCGTAATCCCGCTTCCACATGGCCGATGGGAATTTGTTGATAAAAAGCAGCCAAGGCCGCCGCAAAAGCAGTGGTGGTATCCCCCTGAACAATGACCAAATCTGGGGGGGAGTCCTGCCAAAGGGTGGCTAATCCCCCTAAACTGCGTTGGGTAATATCGGTTAACGTCTGCTTAGGCTGCATGATTTTCAAGTCATGATCGGCGTTCAACTCAAACAACGCCATGACCTGTTCCACCATTTCCCGGTGTTGTCCCGTCAGAATCACTTGGGTCTTCATGTCCGGCTGGGCCCGAAAGGCACGGATCACCGGGGCAAGCTTAATGGCTTCGGGTCGAGTGCCCAGGGTAATACAGACGGATAGAGTTGATGCAGCCATAGTTTCACCAATGCATTGATTACAGCTTAATGGAGAAGGGGAGCGATGATGCCCTGTCCTTAGGCAAAATGTCGAGGCTCCGTTGACGGACAGTTTTTCTTGGCTCCTTTATCCTAGGTAAGAAGATAAATCTTGACGTGATCCTACGATCGCCGTTTTGCCCTATGAATCCCGTGGAATCTTCCCCTATGCTCTGCCCCGTTCCGTCGGAACAACAACCTGTCAATGAATATGAAGCCCTCAAGGACGCCTGGCTCTACAACTGGGGGACGGTGGATTTACTCAGTTACGGTAAAAAATTAACCCGTCTGGCGGTATTGATTAGCTTTTTTGTCAGTCCGATCGCCTCGGCCAGTTTTTCGGTGGAAACCCGTCCCCTACCCTTCAGTTTTGCCACCCTTTTGGGGGTGTGTTTAGTTCTTTCCCTATTTGTTCTGCGCCTCTATCTGGGATGGCGTTACGTCGGCGATCGCCTGGGGGCAGAATCAGTGACCTACGAAGAATCCGGTTGGTATGACGGACAGGTCTGGCGCAAACCCCTGGAAGTTCAAACCCGTGACCAATTAATTTTGCGCTATCAAGTCACCCCTGTCCTCCAACGCTGGCGGGGAACGTTGCAGTTATTGGGAGCCATCATGGCGATCGATCTGATCATCTGGACACTGTTGCGGGTCATTAGTGCCTAGAATTGAAAAGAATAACGACTAGCCCCACCCAACAGCATGACCAGAGGAAAACGCGCCCACACCCCCATCATTGAAGTTCATTTGTTGAGGGAAGGCATTACCGAATCGAATCACCTGGTGGAGGCCATTGTCTATGATGACCGGGGACGGGCGTTAATGTTAGCCGGAGAAAGCAGCAGCAGCGCCTTTATTCGTTCCTCCCTCAAACCCTTTCAAGCCCTCGCCGTCACTAGCAGTGGCACCCTCGAACGGTATAGCTTGTCGGACAAAGACCTGGCGATTATGTGTAGTTCCCACCAAGGCACCACAGAACAGGCCCGGCAGGTATTTAACATTCTTTGGCAGGCAGACATTGAACCCACCGCCCTCCAATGTCCCATCCCCGAGGGGCGCCAGAGTGCCCTACAGCATGGCTGCTCCGGTAAACACGCGGGAATGCTAGCCGTGTGTCAACACCGAAATTGGCCGTTAAATACCTATTTACGACACAATAGTCCGATTCAGAAACTCATTTTGTCCCAAATTTCCGACTTGTTGGGAATGCCAGGGGCTGAATTGATCTCTGCCCACGATGATTGTGGGGCCCCCACCTATTGTATGGAATTAGGGCAGATGGCCCATCTCTATGCTTTGTTAGCGTCCGGGCAACAATTGGGATTAGAGCGGGTGGTGCGGGCCATGACCTATTACCCCTATTTTGTGGCGGGGGAAGGAAGTTTTGATACGGAATTAATGCGATTAATGGAAGGGGAATTGGTGAGTAAATCCGGTGCGGAAGGCATTCAATGTGTCGGTCGGGTGGGGGAAGGATTGGGTTTAGCGATTAAGGTCAAAGACGGCGCTAAGCGGGCGAAATATGCCGTCGCCATCCATCTGCTTCAACAAATGGGCTGGATCCCCCCCCAAGTGGCGGAAAGTCTATCGGAACGGTTTGTGCGGCTCAGTCAGTATAAGCGGTTGGAAGTGTTGGGAGAATTGGTGATGTTGTAACGATAAAGATTTGATTAATGTTAAGGCATCTGAATTGGTGGGGAGGTTACATGATGTGCTATAAGCAGTTAATGCTATGATGACCATCAAAAGTTAACTCTAAAAGGGCAAATGAGTAAGGCTATTGCATTTGGATGGTATGGCGGCAAATTTAATCACTTAAACTGGCTTCTTCCCTTATTACCCCAGGCAACCCATTATTGTGAACCCTTTGCTGGCTCTGCCGCTGTACTCCTTAATCGCAAACCTTCTCCCGTTGAAACCTACAATGACATCGATGGGGAAGTCGTTAACTTCTTTCGCGTTTTGCGTGACCAGCAAGAAGACTTAATTCAGGTGATCGGACTAACACCCTTTTCTAGAGAAGAACTCAGACTTGCGACTGAAGAACCCATTGATAATCTTTCAGAGTTAGAAAGGGCCCGTCGTTTTTTCGTTCGTGCCCGCCAAGTCAGAACGGGACTTGCCCAGACGGCCAGTGCGGGAAGGTGGGCCTATTGTAAATTAACCAGCCGAGCAGGAATGGCCGGAGCGGTTTCCCGCTGGCTGGGAAGTGTGGAAGGATTATCTGAAATTGTGCAAAGACTGTTGCGAGTGCAAATAGAGAACGCGACAGCCATCGAGGTTATTCAGCGATACGATAGTGAAGAAACTTTGTTTTATTGTGATCCTCCCTATCCCCATGATTCACGGGGCGACACCCATGCTTATGGATACGAGATGACTGACAATGATCACCGAGAACTTGCCAAGGTACTGACAAATATCAAAGGTAAAGTTGCTTTGTCCGGCTATCGTTGTGAATTACTAGATGAACTCTATAAAGACTGGAACCGTATTGAATCTCCACCGAAACAATGTTTATCAGTCAAACAACCTCGAACAGAGATCCTTTGGACTAACTATGATATTCCAGGAGATGTGAGTGAATGGCCGAACCCACTGAAATCCTCGATGCCGCTTTTCAACACGCTAATGCCAACCTAGAGCAGTCACTTGTTGCTGATCAGCAAATTAGAGAATCAGCTAATTATGTTGCCCGTAATCTCAAGAATCGGGCGGGAACACGTCTTTTGGTGGCTTGTTTGTTGGCAAAACTTCATCGTCCTGATGTTGATGTCAGAAAACCATATACAGAAATTGGAGACGCTGACGCCTTTTCAGGCAGAACTTACGATGAGCGTTATGTTACAGCTTTTATTAATGAACACAATGTGCCTTGCAACAGCACAACGGCTTTTCTTACGCCAGCGTTGCGGAACCGAAATTCGACCCTCACTAAAGATATAAATCTTGTTGGCAAACCCCCGCAATTATATCAGTCGGTACTTAGTTTATTGGATGATGTTCATAGTGGTAAAGTTCCCGCAAACATTTTGCTTACTGAGATAGTTAGATTACTTTTAATCGACAGAAATGAGCGACAGAGACGCATTGAAACCTTAGTTGCAACACTGGACACCACCAAAGATGCAATACCTCTATCTTCTGAGGACATCATCAACTTAATTGAAAAGCATATGAGTCTTAAAGGGACGAGCAGGCTTTCTGTGTTGGCAGTGGCGGCAGCTTATCAATCTGCTGAAGAATTTCTGGGGGAAAGAGTTCTTGCATTACAACCCCATAATGCGGCTGATATACAGACAGGTGCTCTAGGAGATGTTGAAATTACTCTGATTGCCGATGATGAAGTGATAACCAGTTACGAAATGAAAAATAAGCGAGTTACCTGTGAAGATATAGACCGTGCCTTAAAGAAATTAAGTTTAAGCAATAAACGAATCAATAATTATATTTTTATCACGACTGAATCAATAGAAAGCGACCTTCAAGATTATCTACGGTCTCTATATCATAAAACTGGGGGGATCGAGTTCGTTATTTTAGATTGCATTAGTTTCATTCGTCATTTTCTGCATCTGTTTCATAGATTAAGAACTCAATTTCTTGAAGCTTATCAAGTCCTTATTTTGTCAGAACCTCAAAGTGCGGTGAGCTACTCGGTCAAGGAAGCATTCTTAGCCATGAGGCAGGCAGCGGAGACAGGGATGGAGGACGAAGTAACATACACGGACTAAAATATTTAAAAAGTAAACCTAATTTTCTTGGGTAAGCAACTGATGATTTGGGAGAGTTAATGTCATTTAATTTTTACAATTTTTTCTACTGAATCCATGCGTTACGTTTTCCATACCCTCGATGTTTTTACTGACCAAATTTTTGGCGGCAATCCCCTCGCCGTTTTTCCCGATGCCCAGGGGTTAAGTTCGACCCAAATGCAACAGATTGCTGCGGAAATTAATTATTCAGAAA
>JAYKHU010000217.1:0-6061 GCA_035285105.1 Synechocystis sp. | reverse complement strand
GTTAACGGAGGCAAGCTATGCTCCCCTCGCTGCTTGTCTGACAAAAGTTAGCTTGGAAAGTGGGCAGGTTCTCTACGAACCGAATGAGGTGATGGATTTTGCCTATTTTCCGAGTACGGCCATGATTTCCATTGTGTCGATTATGGAAGATGGGGCAACCACGGAAATTGGTCTGATCGGCAACGAAGGGATGGTGGGGCTGCCCATTATTCTGGGGGGTAAACAAACCATTAGCCAGGCGATTACCCAGGTATCGGGGGAGTGTTGGAAGTTGAACGGTGCGACTTTGTTGCGGGAATTTCGCCAGAATGAAGAAATGCAAAATTTATTATTGATTTACACCCAGGCACGGCTCACCCAGGTTTCCCAGAGTGCGGCCTGTAACCGTCAGCATAAAATTGAGGAACGTTTAGCCCGCTGGCTATTGTCGGTGCATGACTGTGTTCAGGTGGATGAAATTCCCCTCACCCAAGAATTTGTGGCTAATATGCTCGGGGTGCGGCGATCGGGGGTAACGATTGCGGCCAACTCGCTCCAACAATCGGGCATGATTCGGTATCGTCGGGGCAAAATCACCCTCACGGATCATAACTCCCTCGAAAAGTCGGCCTGTGAATGTTATCCCCTGGTACAGAGTGAGTATATTCGTTTGCTTGGACTACGTCGCGGCTAGGCACAAGAATGAAATCGTACCGACAATGGCTATCATTCTGATTAGTTTGCAGTTAGAAACATAGCCATTTTTTGTTGGTGATTTTTAAATTTTTTTACCTTTCAGAGAGTTTTGTCGGGGTGGGGAGTGTTATTTATTACCATTGCAATTGTGATCAACGTCTTAACATGTCCTACCAGATTATTAATGAAACACGGTTAATGGTCGATCAAGAAATTAATGATTTTTTGATGGAATATCCCCAGGATCACCCTTTTGGGATGGCATTATCATTACCCTTATTTCGCCAACAGTTGACGGCTAAAATTCTCAGTAAAATCCCTAATCGCCATCAAGTGTATTGCAATGGCGCTTCAAGGTCAATTGCCGCCGGTTGCCTGCTCGGCATGATTAAAGAGCGTTTACTGGTCGAAGCAGAAATCCACCAACTTATGCCCGCAATGATTAATGACCTTAAACAGCCCCAATCCCTTGCCCCGGCCCATCCCCCCCTAGCCGGATCGCGGTCGTTTCACATTCATGAAATGGCCTGGTGGCTCAGAATCCACACCATGATTCCCTGCGTGACCTACTATTTTGGCCCCTTCGACAGTCGAGAAGAAGCTAAACAATCCTATCCCGCCTACGTTGCCGATCTCAAACAGGAAAAGGCGATCGGTATTTCAGGACAATTACAAAAAACCCAACCCACCCTACTAACCGTGATGGATTCCCCCGACGATTTGAAACGGGACCAACAACAGCTATGGCGATCGCTCCATCAATACGCCCGTCGATACAAGGCGGCCCTCAGGGGATTACACACGTTTTGGCATCTGTTACCAGGGAATTTTTTGCTGGTTAATGGTGATGGCACCCTGAAACGGGCCAATGCCCGGGCCGGTCAATTCCTCAAAACCGCAGCGGCAGACCTCCCCGGGCGATCGTTGTTTGATTATGTGCCAACGTCTCAAATTCCCGTTCTGAAACACTGTTTGGCGGTGATGACCCAGGATCCGTCCCCCTGGTCTGTGCCCTATCGTTGGTCGCTACAGTTCCGAGGGGCGGCGGACACCGTGATACCGGTAACCGTGGAGGTCACGCAACAACGGGATGCCACGGGTAAGGTGATTGGCTGGTATTGGTTGCTCCATGAGTTAACGTAATTCGTTGATCGCTTTGATAGCATATTCCTTGATGAAATACCGTCCGTTGATGGATAGTGGTGCTTAACAACGGGACGCCACCACTGGGTTTGAGGAAGTGCTTATGCTGGCAACGTTTTTGAGTTTCGCTTTTTTGGGGTTGTTTAATGGCGGCGGGGGAGCCGCAACCCCCTTGTTGGGGACAGAAGTGGCCTGGCAAACGGCCAAGGTCTTCGACGTGCCCACCCAACCAGATCCCGTCATTACCGACATTATTGAGGATTACCTCGATCGCCTCGCTTCCTTGGGCTATGACCGGGAACGTCAGGGAATTTGGTTGCAATCAGACTGGGCCTTCCTGGCGGACAACCAGGCCCATCAGGCGTTTCCCGCTGCGTCCTTAACCAAAGTGGCCACCAGCCTAGCGGCCTTGGATAAATGGGGCGCCGACCATCAATTTACGACGCGCTTTTATGCCGATGGCCCGATCCAAGGGGGCGTTTTACAAGGCAATTTAATCATTCAAGGGGATTATGATCCCCTATTCGTCTGGGAAGAGGCGATCGCCGTTGGCAATGGCTTAAATCAATTAGGTATTCAGGAAGTTCAGGGGAATTTAATCATTGTCGGGCGCTTCCCCATGAACTTTAACACTGACCCCGGCATCACTGGGGCCCTGTTTAAGCAAGCGGTCAATGAAACTCAGTGGTCTGGCATCGTTAAGCAAGCCTTTGCCGAGTTGCCCCCCGGCACACCCCGCCCCGGGGTCAAGATTCTCGGTCAAATTACCCCCCAAGGTACCCTCCCCCCCAATGCCCAACCCCTCCTAGAACGGCGATCGTTACCCATGGCGGCGTTACTCAAACAAATGAATATTTATAGTAATAACGACATGGCCGAGATGCTGGCCGACTCCGTCGGGGGGGCGGCGGTGGTGATTCAAACCGCATTGCGCTTAGCCCAAATGCCCGCGTCAGAAATTCAACTGCAAAATGGATCGGGGTTAGGGGTGGATAATCGTTTGTCTCCCCAGGCGGTGACCCGCTTGTACCAAGCCTTGCAAGCCCAACTCCAACCCCAGGGAATGAACATTGATGATTTATTTCCCGTCATGGGACGCGATCGCCAGGGAACCTTGGAATGGCGTGGTATGCCTAAAGGATTAACGGTGAAAACCGGCACATTAAACGAAGTGAGCGCTTTAGCGGGGATTATTCCCACCCAGGAGCGGGGAACTGTGTGGTTTTCCATTATTAACGGTGGTCGCAACTTTGATCGCCTCCGGGCCGAGCAGGACAAAGTGCTGCAACGCATTGCCCAACATTGGCAAATTCTACCGGAGGATTTAACACCAGGGCCCACCGATGAGATCCAACTCGGCGATCCCCAACGCAATCAGCGGCCCTCCCCCTCCCCTTAATTCTGCGACAAGTAAAGAAATACTGCCAAGACCCTAAGGGCCAATACCCGCCGGTAACTTTCCCAGGGAGAGCCGGATTTTTTGTGATACGCTAACCGGGATAAAGTTTGATGTTTAGACTAAACAGGGGTTTGCCATGCGTGTGGGGCTGTTATTTGGGGGATGCTCAGGGGAACATGACGTGTCGATTAATTCCGCCCGGGCGATCGCCAAGGCCCTTAACAGTGGTCAAAACGGTGAGAAATATCAGGTAACGCCGTTTTATATCAAGAAAAATGGCATCTGGGCCAATCACTTAACCTCCGAAGCGGTGTTGGAACAGGGGGTTGCCCTACCGGACGAAACGGCGATTCCTCTCCAACGCTGGCAATTTCCCCTGGAAGCGGCCGATATGGAC
The DNA here is from genome assembly GCA_035285105.1 of Synechocystis sp. Classification (GTDB taxonomy): domain Bacteria; phylum Cyanobacteriota; class Cyanobacteriia; order Cyanobacteriales; family Microcystaceae; genus Synechocystis. Next base: position 2,447 of record JAYKHU010000217.1, on the reverse strand, counting down.
GTTTGGTTCCCTATTTTGCATGGCCCTAACGGGGAAGATGGCACTATTCAAGGATTGTTAACCCTGATGCAGGTTCCCTATGTGGGCAGTAATGTGTTGGGGTCCTGTGTGGGCATGGATAAGTTAGCCATGAAACAGGTCTTTGACCAGGCCGGCTTACCCCAGGTCAATTATGTCGGGGTCGAACGCAGCGAGGTTTGGTCTAATCCCTGTGTTTTCCCTAAAGTGTGCGACGACATTGAAGCCAAAATTGGTTATCCCTGTTTTGTGAAACCCGCCAACTTAGGATCCTCCGTCGGCATTGCCAAAGTCCGCAACCGAGGGGAATTGGAAGCCGCCTTGGATAGTGCCGCTAGTTACGATCGCCGCATTATCGTAGAAGCCGGTTTAGCCGATATTCGGGAAGTGGAATGTGCGGTGTTAGGCAATGAAACCCCCAAAGCCTCGGTAATTGGTGAAATCAGCTACGATGCCGACTTTTACGACTACGAAACCAAATACACCGATGGTCGGGCCCAACTCCATATCCCCGCCGATTTACCCGCCGACGTGGTAGAACAGTTACAAACCATGGCGATCCAAGCCTTTAAGGCCGTAAACGCCACCGGTCTAGGGCGCTTAGACTTCTTCTATCAAGCTGCCACCGGTAACATTGTGATTAACGAAATTAATACCCTGCCGGGTTTCACCGCCTTCAGTATGTATCCCCAACTCTGGCAAGCCTCCGGCATTGACTTTCCCGATTTGGTCGATCAACTCATTCAACTGGCGATCGCCTATCATGCCCAACCCGATTAGTAAAAAATAGGTTGTGGCCAGTCCCCTTGGTTAAACTACGATTAATCAACTCCCTGAAACTTCGTTTTGACTTCTGACACACCAACGGACAAGTCCCTGATCAACCTCGGATTCCATGCGTTGTCCGATCCCATCCGCTTGCAGGTGTTAGCCCTCATTCAACACAAGGAACAATGCGTTTGCGACCTGTGTGATCAACTGGACATTAGCCAATCGAAATTATCCTTTCACCTCAAACGGCTCAAGGATGCGGAATTAGTGCAGACCCGCCAAGCTGGCCGCTGGATTTACTACCGCCTCAATCCAGAACAATTCGCGTTTCTAAAAGAGTATCTAGAAACCTATCGCCAAGCCCCAACGCCCCCGACGGCTCGCTGCTGTGATGACGACTGATCCCGGCGATCGCCATGGGATTAAGGGTTATGGGTGTTGGTTCCCGAAGCTTGGTTGTACGTCGAGTGGTCATCGAAAAATTAAGGGAAGGGAATAAAAATCACCCGGTTTTTCAATTCGTCAGGGTCACTACAACATATCAATAGTTCTAAATCGTCTAAAATTTTGCCAATAGGGGCGCTAGAAATGACTTCAACAACCCCAGTCATCGGTAATCCTTGGCTGATCCGATGGTAGGCGTACATGGTAATGGTTGCAACGTCATGGGTTAGCAAAATCCGATCTTCATTCGCCGCCCATTCTAAAATATTGGGATCGTCTGCATTCATTAGCCCCACATCTTGGACGCGGACGATATCTAATCTCGGTAAACGCCTGACCAACCCCCGAAGGATGGTGCCGTTAAAATTTTCGTCAGTTAGAAGTCGCACTTTGTCCTGACTCCATCGTTGATTGATGACGTGTAAGTAGGCGTTCTCTTAAATTGATTAAACTGTGTTCTTGAGTAAGTTGTTGTCTGATTTGTTGAGCTTGTTCACTTCTTTGTTCTAGGTAACTATTAATTTCTTGACGATGGTTGAGATAGTACGAAATGGCGCTGTATATGTCTTCTAAGCGCAGGGTTGAAAACTGAATAGCGATTTCTTCAGGGGTGGAGCCTTGCTGATAGGAATAAAGGATGCTGTCTAGGGTGACTCGGCTTGAACCAATACGGATACCCCCTGCTTCGTCCCAGCGAAAGGGAGGGGAGGTGACTTGAAACGTCTTTGGCGTGGTGATTGGGGACATTGTGGATTGGGGATAATCAGCGTAGAGCCTAATTTTATCAAAATCATTAATCCAGAAACTTTGCCAAAATCCCGATGATTGCGGGTCAACAAAATTGGAAGAACATTCAGATGATCAACGTATTGCTCAGTCTTTCGCAGTCAAGGTGATTTTTTTGACTTCTTAGCCTACACAGCAGACCTATTCGCGTGAGACAAAGACCTGATTGATTACCATCCTCGAACAAGTGCAAAGACGACTGATCCCGGCGATCGCCCTGAAGGCATAGGCAAGAGATCACCAGTTAAGGGGGGAGGGAAGCCCCTTGCTCCAGGTTCAGCCTCCTGAGATAAAATGTGGAAGTCGTCAAGACCCGATTGGTGGAGGACAAAGCGTTGGATGAATTTCGGTCAGCGTTAGAGTTGGCGACGGAGGAAGAACTGAGCCACCTGACTCAAATCCTCTTTTGCCGCAAATTTAACCCCTTA
>JAYKHU010000216.1:0-16305 GCA_035285105.1 Synechocystis sp. | reverse complement strand
CGATCGCCATTGTCTGAGGGGGGACGGCAATGGATTGCGGAACGGTTACCGGAGTCGAAGGAAACCCTGTATGTGGCATTAAATCTCTTTAAAAATCTGCTGGATCGCTTCCAAACGGAAGTGGCGGAATTTGGCAATTTTCCCTCTTTATTTATGGGGTTAGTGGCCCCCAACGGCGATTGGGAACACTATGGCGGTCATTTGCGCTTCACCGACAGCGACGGCAATATTGTGGCGGACAACCTGAGTGAAGATAATTATGCTGACTTTATTGGGGAATCTGTGGAAAAATGGTCTTATTTAAAATTCCCCTATTACAAACCCCTAGGTTACCCCGCTGGTATTTATCGGGTTGGCCCCCTCGCCCGCTTAAACGTATGCCGTCAAATCGGGACACCAGAAGCGGATCGGGAGTTACAGGAATATCGAGACCGGGCCGGTGGGGTAGCGACATCTTCTTTCTTCTACCATTACGCCCGTTTAGTGGAAATTCTCGCCGCTTTAGAAGGCATTGAACAGTTAATTAATGACCCGGATATTGTGTCCAAAAACTGTCGCGCTCGGGCAGAAATTAATTGTACCGAAGCGGTAGGGGTCAGTGAAGCCCCCCGGGGCACCTTATTCCACCATTACAAGGTGGATAATGACGGTTTGATCCAAAAAGTGAACTTGATTATTGCTACCGGCAACAATAATTTGGCGATGAATAAAACCGTTGCTCAGATTGCCAAACATTATATCCACAATAATGATGTGCAAGAAGGGTTTTTGAACCGAGTGGAAGCAGGCATTCGCTGTTATGATCCCTGTCTAAGCTGTTCCACCCATGCGGCGGGGCAAATGCCGTTGATGATTGATCTCGTCGATCCCCAAGGACAGGTTATTCACTCTATTCAACGGGATTAGGGCAACTTAAATCTTTTGCATCCCAAGCGTCATTCTTCCCGGGAGACAATTGCTTTTCCCGGGGATTTTTTGTGATTAATTAACCCGATTATTGCCATCGTATAAAAAGCGAGCACCGGCCCAATGTAATTTATCCCGTAGGGTTCGATAAAAAGAATAACTTTCTCGCAAAATAATAAACCGGGCACTCCGCTGGGATGTCCACACCCCCACCCGTTGCCCCGGCCACACGCTCGTTGCCAACGAACCATCCGTCCAGAGTTTAGTGTTCAATTCGTAATCCCCTAACGGCCAAATATTGACCACTGAGCCGGGGGGAATAACAATGGGACGACTCGATAAACTGAGGGGACAAATGGGGGTAATGACGATCGCCTCCATGCCGGGGTGCAAAATCGGGCCGTTGGCTGAGGCGGTATAACAGGTGGATCCCGTGGGCGTCGCCACCAATAAGCCATCACATTGATATTGATCCACCAATTCCCCATCCACTTCCACTTCAATGGTGGCGGTGGGCATGCGGTCGATGCTGGCGGGTTTAATGGCCATTTCATTCAAGCAATAGACCGTTTCCCCCAGTTTGGTCGCATTATGGCGATCGCCTTCCACCAAACTCGCCGCTAACATCATCCGTTGTTGCACCGCATAGCGGTCTTGGCTGAGGCGGTCCCAAACGGCTTGGGTATCTTGGAAAATCTCAAAGGGTTCCGTTAAAAACCCTAAATGTCCCCCCACGTTCACTGACAAAATGGGAATGCCTTCCGGGGATAGATGGCGGGCCGCTGCAAGGGTCGTCCCGTCTCCCCCTAGCACCAGGGCTAAATCAATTTTTTCCGTCGCCGAGGCTAAAAACACCGGATAGGGGTTGTCTTTAATCCCACTGGGGCCCATTAATACCTTACAGCCCCGGGCTTCTAGCTCCTTGGCGCACCGTTCCGCGTAGGTTTTACTTTGGGGATGCCCTGCTTTGTGGGCGATGATCACCTGCTTGAGTTCCACGGCACTACCTCACCATTAGTTACGGTTTATCGTACCAACTCTTTCGGTTTGCGTCTTGGAAGGCGGGTTAAGTTGACGTTTCGTGAGAATTTTCCGCTGCCGCTGCTTCCGTGGGTTTCTCTGCCGCCGCTGCTTGTTCCGCCTGTTTCGCTTTTTTCTTCCGCTCTGCCTCGGCCGCGTCCTCTAACACTTTCAGCAGTTGATCAACTTTTTCGAGGTTACTGCGATAGAGGTCTAGATCCTTGGCCAATTTGTCCAGGGAAATGTGCAGGGAATCCGCCAATTTAGTGAAGTAATCTTGCCGTTTTTCCTCATTTTCTGTAACTTCCGGATCCCGATCCGCTAAGAGGGTATACAGACCAATGGCAAATAAGCGACTGTATTTAAAAACTGACCGTTGATGGATTTGGGCGAGGGTGTTTTGCAATAAATTATCACCCGAGCTTTGACTACTGGCGGCGGCATTGACCCATTCGTCGAGGCTGATGTGATGGGCACTGGCGGCAATCTTGTCTGCATCTTGCTTCACCTGATCCGGCCCAAAATCCGCGGCTTGGCAGAGGGCATTAAAAATCGCTGGTAGTTGATCGTTAGGTTGGTAGCCCTGCATGAAGCGATCAAAGGAGGTGACAATGCCCAGGGCGAAAATGGGATCGTACTCAAAATCCACATTCACACTCAATAAGTGCATTTCCACCAACAACTCTTCCACAAAGCGTCGATAAATGGAGCTAATGGGACGACTATAGTGGGCGAAGAATTTTCGTTTAGCGTCGGAAACAGTGCGAATTTTAGTCACAGGGGCGATGGCAAAGGGGAGGACAAGTCTTCATTTTCCCTTGTTAAGCCCGCTTTGCCAACCGATCATTTTAGCGGTGAGGGCGTCGGCGGGCGATCGCCGTGCGGTATATTAACTGCCAAGCAACTTATTTGTGTGGCAATCACCAGGGGTATCCATGGCTTCTCCGATGTCTGTGTGGCGATCGCTGATGTTTACGGAATTTTCGCCGACCCAATGGGGACGGGGCAGTTATCTGCACAGGTTGGTGGGGTTAGGACAGGGCTGGACCCGGGGCAGTTGGCTATGGCCAGGCTTTGAGGCGATCGCCACGGGACTGTTGGCCTTGATTTACATAACAGCCCCCTTTACTTCCACCACCATGTTGGGGGTGTTCATGGTGCTCTGTGGCGGTCTGTGGGCGCTGATCACCTTTGCAGATCGGGAGAGTGTGGGGTTAACGCCGATCCATGTGTTGGTGTTTGCCTATTGGTGTATTGCGGCGATCGCCACGGGATTATCCCCGGTTAAGACGGCGGCGGCGGCGGGGTTAGCCAAGTTAACGGTGAATTTGTTTGTCTTTTTACTGGCGGCGCGGTTACTGCAAAAACGGCTATGGCTGAACCGGTTAATTCTTGTGATTTTACTGGTGGGTTTATTAGTGGGGAGTTATGGTATTCGCCAACAGGTAGACGGGGTTAAACAATTGGCCACCTGGAACGATCCCACATCGGAACTCGCCCAAGCCACCCGGGTTTACAGCTTCTTGGGAAACCCTAATTTACTAGCGGCTTATTTATTACCGATGACTGGCTTAAGCTTAGGGGCCCTATTTGCCTGGCGTCTTTGGTTGCCCAAGGCCTTGGCGGCAACGTTGGTCGTGGTCAATGTTCTGTGTTTATTTTTCACCCAAAGCCGGGGGGGATGGTTGGGGCTAGTGGCCCTGCTGGGGATTTTTACCAGCCTCTCCTATTTCTGGTGGTATCCCAAAATTCCCCGCTTTTGGCAACGATGGTTACTGCCCATTGCCTTGGGACTGGGGACGGCTGGCATCATTGGGGCATTTGTCACCTTGGAACCACTGCGGATGCGGGTGATGAGTATTTTTGCGGGGCGGCAGGATAGTAGTAATAATTTCCGCATCAATGTGTGGGAAGGGGTTAAAGCGATGATCCGGGCCCGGCCGCTGATTGGCATTGGCCCCGGGAATGAAGCGTTCAACAAAATTTACCCCCTGTTTATGCGCCCCAAATATACCGCTTTGAGCGCCTATTCTATTTATTTAGAGATTTTGGTAGAAACGGGCATTATTGGCTTTAGTTGCATGATTTGGCTTTTGGTGCTCACCGTTAGTAAGGGATTGCAGTTAATCCATGCCTGTCGTCAACGCTCAGCACCGGAAGGGTTATGGATTATGGGAGCATTGGCGGCGATCGCCGGTCTGTTGGTTCATGGGGCAGTGGACACCGTGTGGTATCGTCCCCCCGTCAGTACCCTGTGGTGGTTTCTCATGGCGATCATTGCCGGTCAGTGGGCCAGCGTCCAGGGGGAATTACCCCAACCAGCAACCCTAAACTCGGAGGCCTCTTCCTCTTAAATTACGCCAAACCTGGATTATCGCTGGCGTCGTCGTAGGTCCGGCAGCAGGGAAAACCCGAGGGCAATCACCGTGGCAGGGATAACGGCGTAAAGCACAATGTGGCTAAAGGTATCTAGGTTTTCATGCTTGGTGGCATCGAGGACGAGGTAAGCGGCATAGGCGAGGTAATAAAAGAGAAATAAACCCCCTTCCCAGCGGGATATCAAACGCCCCGTAATAAATACGGGCAAGCAGACCACCGCCACCGCAAACATGACAGGCAAATCGAATTGATTCACCGAAGATGCCACCTGAATGCCCGTTGGGGAAAGGAGGGATGCAAAGCCCAGAACTGCCAAAATATTAAAAATATTACTGCCCACCACATTCCCCACCGCAATATCCCGTTCTCCCCGATAACTGGCCACAATGGAGGTGGCTAACTCCGGCAACGACGTCCCCATGGAAACCAGGGTTAAACCAATCACCAATTCACTAATGCCCAAGGTTCTGGCGATTTCCACCGAGCTTTGCACCAGCCACCGCGATCCCAAGACCAGTAAGCCGACCCCCGCCAAAATATAGAGTGACTGTAAAAAAATCTGTTGACGGGTTTTGGGCACGGCTCCACCGAATTCTTGTAAATATTCCTCGGTTACCGTCGGATCGTTTTCTCGCAAACTTTGGAAAATCAAAAAGGTGGTGTAGATAATGGCCCCCGTCGCAAAAATGGCGCCATCTACGCGGCTAATTTGGCCATCCCGGGCAAACATCATTAGTAAACCGGAAACCCCAATCAAAATTGGCACATCCAGTCGAATCAACTGCTGAGCCACCACTAAGGGGGTGACCACCGAACACAGCCCCAGAATCAGCAAGACATTAAAAATATTACTGCCCACCACGTTGCCGATCGCAATATCCGCCTGACCGGAAAACGTTGCTTGGAGACTAACCACCAGTTCTGGGGCACTGGTACCGTAGGCGACAATGGTTAATCCGATCACCAGGGGAGAAATCCCCAACATTAACGCGATACGGGAGGCGCCTTTAACTAACAACTCCGCTCCGACAACCAAAATGGCCAAGCCGGCGATCAAGACTGGAACGGTCATCCAAGTCATTCTGTTTGCTCCATTATTGTGTGCGTGAGTGAGGTGAGAAGATTAACACAAATGGCTAATTTTTACCATTATTGACGATGGCAGGACGGTTTCTAACCTATTTGGCTGTCAAAGGATCATTCCGCTTTGGCGATCGCCCGACGGTAAAGGCGTTGTACTTTACCTAAAAAGCGGTCAAGGGAGGAATGGGGGTGGGCATGGGTGGGGTCAGATTCCTGGAGGGAGGCCAGGAGTTGGGCTTCTTGGGTTTGAATATCGCCGTCACTGTACAATAAACCGCTCAGTGCTTCTAATAAGTCTAAATAGTCTTGATCGCTGGGATAATCCCCTAAATAATCATTGACCCAGGCATAACACTCCGGCGCGGGAACGGATTTTAATTCTGATAACAGTGTCTGTAGTTCTGGATCGCTGTCGAGTTGATAGTCCACGGCTAGCCGTCTGAGGTATTGACGTTCCGCTGGCTGAATTACCCCATCCAACCAAGCTGCTCCAATGAGAATTTTAAGCAGTTGTTTAGTTTTAGACGCTGTACCCATTCAGGAATTGCTCCACTTTGTTAGTTCGTTAAATAGGGCGTTCTTCAAAACTGCTCAATGGTGTCTTGCAGGAATCACGAATGGTTTCTCCGTTCAGGGGGGAATTGAGCAGATAACTCTTTCCATTGTGGGGGGAACGGCCGACAAGTATGGGCAATGTTACGCTTTCTTTAACTTTGCCATGAAAAAACCGTCCTGATGATGGTGGTGGGGCAAAATGGTCAACATCCCGCTAGGAATTGTCTGGGAGTCGAGTCCCCTAAAAGGTTCCGATCGCCAATCCGGGTGGGTGGTTAAAAAGTGTTGAATTTGCTCCTGATTTTCGGCGGGGTTAAGCGTACAAGTGGAATACACCAGGTAACCACCGGGTTTAACCAACGGGGCGATCGCCGTTAAGAGTTGTCGTTGCAGGGGAATTAAGGTTTTTTCAATGCCGGCCAGGGTTTGTCGCCACCGTAGATCGGGATTGCGGTGTAACGTGCCCAAACCGGAACAGGGCACATCCAAAAGGGCGCGGTCCACCTGACTGACTGGGGGAGGGGAGGCTTGGGTTAAATCCCCCTGCCAGGTTTTAATGGCCGTTAACCCTAGTCGTTGTTGGGCCGTGGCCACTTTTTGCAACCGGGATGCGGTGCGATCCCCCGCGTAAATCTGCCCTTGATCCCCCATTAATTCAGCAATATGGGTTGTTTTTCCCCCCGGCGCTGCACAGACATCAAAAATCACTTCCCCGGCCTGGGGATCAAGTACCTGGCTGACCCATTGGGCACTGGCGTCCTGCACCGTCCACCATCCGGTCTGAAAACCGGGCAGTTGGGCAACGCCCCCGGCTTTTTCCTGAAGGCGTATTCCCTGGGGTAAACCGGCGATCGCTGAGGCGGTGAGCTTGGCTGTCGCCAATGCCTGAATGACTTGCTCTCGGCTCGCTTTTAAGGGATTTACCCGTAAGTCCAACGACGGCGGGTGGTTGAAATATTGACACAGTGCTTCCGTTTCCGCCTCCCCCCATTGTTGTTGAAATAACGCCACGATCCAATCGGGAAAGCTATGGAGTTGTCCTAAACGCTGGTTCGGATTGGCTGGGGTCGGTAAATAATCAATGCCGTCTGTTTGCCCCCGGTCATACCGCCGCAATAGCCCATTGACCACCTTACTCAGTCCCTTTAACCCTTGGCTTTTCGCTAACGCCACACTGGTATTCACCGCCGCCGAGGCCGGAATGTGATCCAAATACCGGAGTTGGTAGAGTCCCAACTGCAAAATGCGCCGCAAATCCGGGGATTGTTTCTCAATGGGGCGATCGCCAAGGGTTTCAATCAAGCAATCCAAGGTCCGCTGGCGACGGATGACGCCGTAAACTAACTCCGTGAACAGCGATCGATCCCGGGCAGATAAAGAACTCGTTTTTAAGGCCCGATCAATGGCCACGTCAGTGTAACTATCCCGTCGGTCAATCTCCCGTAGGATTAAAAAAGCCAGAGTCCGGGCAGAGGTCATTAACAATTCCCCTTAATCACAACAACAACAGGCCCTAGGGGGTACTGTAATTCGGGGGAGAGGGGGACATTCCCGGGGGTTGGGGAATGGTGCTGCCTGGGGTAAAGCGGGGGGAAGGCGCCGAGGGCACCATACCGGGGTTACCGGGCATGGCCCCGTTATTAAAATTCGGGGTTCCCGGCAAGGGGGTGTTGAAGCCAGGGGAGGTGGGGGCATTGGGAAAAGACGAGCCAAAGGGATTGGCGGTCCCCCCCGGTAATCCGAAACTGGGATCGTTAAAACCGTTGGACAGAGACCCCGTAGCCGCCGGGTTTTCCCCTGGCAGGGTGGCAAGGGCAACTTTATCGCCCCCGACGGAGCGCAAAATATCCAGTAATTGCACCACATCGTTATAACTGGCATTGCGGGACGCATGTAGAACGATTAAACCACTGGGATTGTATTGATGGTAGTTCTGTAGGGCACTCATCATCTGGGTTTCATTAACCGGCTGCTTTTCCACATAAAGCTGCCCTAAATCATCCAAACTGACCACAAACATTTCCCGCATTTGGGGGGTGCCAGTACTGGCTTTGGGGAGGTCTAAACTAATGGCCTGCTGCCGCGATAATCCCACAGCCCCGAGAATAAAAAACGTCAGGATACAGAAAATAACGTCAATTAAGGGAATAATCTCAATTCTGACTTCCCCTTGATCATGTTGGCTGTCCTGCCACAGGGACAGGGGACGGGTGGGATGGTACATCGCTTGGAGCTTGCGGGTGACCTTGGACGGCGGAGGGGACGTACTCATAGGATTCAATCAATAACAGCAATTACAAGGACTCTTGGGGAATATTGTCCGACTCGCTAGGCAACATCGGCGGGGTATTTTCATAGGCCATTTCCGCCTCAAACCACCGTTGCCGGTAAAGCACTTCTAGTTCGCTGCCAGCTTTACGAAACACCCGCATCTGGTTAAACCACAGCCCTTGGAAAAGCCGGTAAAAGGCCAAACTAATAATGGCAACAATCAACCCCGTGGCGGTGGAAATCAAGGATTCGCCGATCCCCAGGGTGACCCCAGCGGTGGAGGACGTCCCTAGGTCACTAATTTGAATGGAGCTTAAGGATTGGATCAAGCCCAACACGGTACCCAGCAGTCCTAACAGGGGGGACAGGGCAATGACGGCCTCTAAAATTTTGTCTCCTCGACGCATTAGGCCCAATTGATCATCGGCGGCGGATTCCAAAGCCAGGTGAAACACCTCGGGATCCGGGTGGGGCAAGCGTAGCGGTGCTAATAAGTATTTGGCGATCGGTAGTTTTCGATTCTCCTGGGCGACCCGAATCCCCGAATTCCAGTCCCGCGCCGCCGTCTCCAAAATCCGGGACGCGGTTTGGGAACTCTTCAGTAAAATTTGTCCCCAAAACCATAATCGTTCAATAATGGTGCTAACTGACAAAATTGACAAGAGAATGAGGGGCCACATGGCTACCCCGCCTTTTTGAATCAACTCAATGGGATTCACTGTGATTAACTACCTCCGTTGCAAGACCCCTAGTTAGTATTCGATCAAGATGGATATCTATTTAGTTGTTCATCCTAGCGCAAGGGGGACTGTCTCACGCACCCTAATGGCAGGGAAACCGTTGGCGATCGCCAGGAGAGAGGGGAGGGGATGTCTCAAACCCTTTTACCGTCACAATATCCATGTCAAATCCCCCCTTAGGTTTAATAATGAGGGCAATGCACCTTTTGGAGAATTAGCAGAACTATGATCAATCTCTTTAGAATTTGGGCCATCGCCGCTAACGGGTTCCGCGAGGTTATTCGGGACCGAATTCTCTATGTGATTGGCTTTTTCGCCATCTTGATGGCCCTCGCCCTCCGTTTATTGCCCGAAATTTCGGTAGGGGCCGATGGCAAAATTTTCCTCGACCTCGGCCTAGCGGCCACCTCCTTGCTCGGGGCGATCGTCGCCATTTTTGTCGGCACGGGGTTAATCAATAAAGAAATTGAAAAACGCACCGTGTTAGTGCTCATCCCAAAGCCGTTAAGCCGGAGTGAGCTGATTATCGGCAAGCATTTAGGGCTAACAGGGGTTTTAGCGGCCATGGTCGCCATCATGACCGGGATTTACCTAGGAATGTTGGCCTGGGCCCAAATTCCCTTTTCCTGGTCAAGTATTCTGATTTCTCAAGCCTTTTTACTGCTGGAATTAGCCGTGTTAACGGCGATCGCCATTCTCTTCGGTGTGTTTACCAGTTCCATTTTGGCCACCCTCCTCAGCTTTGGGGTTTACTTCATGGGACACATCAGCCGTGACCTACTCAAACTCGGCGAAATCACAAAAAATGCCAACATTGAAACCTTAACCAAATCCCTATATTTGGTTTTACCGAACCTAGAGCGCTTCAACCTCAAAAATGAAGCGGTGTATGGCATCCTTCCTGGGAGTGGCGAACTCTGGGGCAACCTGGTATATGGGCTACTCTATATCACCCTATTATTGACCCTCGCTAATCTCATTTTTGCCCGCCGCCAATTTTAGGAAAGGATGGAGTCACTCTGTTTTTTACCCTCCAATACTGCCAACGAGCTGAACCTTTTTTCCGCTGCTTTATTCATCCTGCTTAGCCTGACTCAACGCATACTTGCGATAGTAGCGATTGTAGTAATTGGAGTAATAACCATACCCCCCAGAGCTAGCTTTAACGCCATTGACCACAATCCCTAAAATGTTTAAGTCGGCTAGGAGTAATTCTTCTAATGCCCCCTTAATACTTTCCTTGCGGGTTTTTTCAAGGCGCACAACCAGTAAAACACCATCGGTTTGATCGGCGATTAAGCGAGAATCAGTCAATCCTAATAACGGCGGTGTATCAATTAAAATCAGATCGAAATCTTCTCGCCATACCCTCATTTGTCGGTCAAACTTTTGCGATGAAGAAACCAATTGATCAGGGTTCATCATTTTGTCGGGAACTTTATAATAAAATAGCTTATCGCTCAGGGGTTCAGGCTGGGCTTCATCGGAAGGTGTTTGTGACTCAGAAGACGAGGAATCAACCTCTGAAGATGGATGATTTCCACTATTGGTAATCGATGCTAAAGTCCTCCAATTTTTTTCCTGGGGAAAATAGCGATCGCCATCAATCAGCAACACTTTTTGCCCTAATTTCGACGCCGCTTGGGCCAAGAAAAATGCAACAGTTGATTTTCCATCCTGGGACTCCGCCGAGGTAATCACGAAAGCGCGACAGGACTGTTTACGACCGAGGAAAAAGAGATTGGAATAAAGCTTCGAGAAGGATTCAAACAAACCGGTGCTTCTCAGTTTTTCGTCATTTTTCAAGCAGGAGGGTAACTTCGGCTCAAAGGGAATATTGCCCAGAATAGTTCTTCGTAAATCTGTTTGAATTTGATCCAAGCTGTGATAGGTCGGATCAAGTTTATCCACCAACAGAGCCACCGCTCCCCCGGCAATCAAGCCGATGAGGATAGACTGCAAGATATCCCGAGGTAGGGTACTGAGAGGGGCATTAGGTAACTGGATTTCAGTAATCACTCTCCAGGGGGTAAAACTATTAAACACTTCAATTTCCAGTGATTGTTTTGCCTCTAAAAACTGATCTAGAGCTTGCCGCTGTAGCGCTAGCTCTTGGGCGATGGTGGTGTATTGTCCAGCTACACTAGTAAAGGTTTGTAATTGTTGTTGGAGTTCGACTTCCCGTTCCCGAAGGTCTGTAAGTTGAATGGTCAGTATCTCTAATTCTGCACCAGTGGTGGCAAGCTCCTGAAGTGCGGCCGCCCGAGGCCCTGCAATATCTGGGGACTGCAATAGTGCAGCCGCATCGCCGGTTTGGATTGGTTGACGCTTAACTTCCTTTTGAATCAACGCCAAGATATTATTTTGCTGCTCTTTCAATTCTTGTACTTGAGGGGAGTTGTTGGTATAGGTTGCTTGAGCCTTGGCTAACTGAGCTTTAATTTCTGTTAACTGTGCCATCAGAGCAGTATAGGTGGGAGACTGGGCTAAGGAGCTAACATTAAATGCCTCAGTACTGTTGGCAATACCTGTCTGGCTCTCAAGAAATTGCTTTTTGGTCTGCAATTGTTTAATTTGAGTCTTGATCGCTTTTTTTTGACCAGAAATAGTTGATAGTTCTTGACTTAGGGATTGCCCCGTCGCTTCAGGGTCAAAAAATTGATGCTGCTTTTGAAGGGCAACCAGCCGCCTTTGAAGTTCTTCTGTCTTGTTGCGAAACCTTGGGAGTTGCTCATTGACAAACCCTAGTTTTTCTTCCTCTAGGCGGGCTTGTTCATTTTCTGTAAAGTTTAGATAGGTGGCAGCTAAGGCTTCTAGCACGCGTTTGACTCGACCTTGGTCAACATCCTTGAAGCTGATTTCAACAATGCTAGTCCCCTCAATACGATTAATCGTCATATTGTTAGCGAATTGGGAGTATGCCATCCATGGTCTCCCCGCAGCGCTTTCTGCCTGGGATAGGCTTTGCCAAATCGGAGCTAGTAATTTATTACTGCGCAATATCTCTTGCTGGGTTTGAAAATAATCTTCACCTCTACTGTTGTTTCCGGATCCTTGAAGCAAACTGAATCCTTCAATACCTTCCAGCAAGGGATTTTGCCCAATGTTCTTTGGCGGAGTTATCAGTAGTTGGAAACTCGTCTGGTAAACAGGTGGTTTCTCTAGTCGCCCTTTTAAAAACCACCCACCTGTGGCGATCGCCACCAGTAAGATAATCCACCAGCGCCGCCGGATAAGGGAAGATATTTTCCGGAGAGAAATATCACTGTCATCAGTCTCTGGGTAAGCAGACTGTACAGGAACACCAAGAACCGATGAGGGAGAAGACGATGGGGATGGATCTGTAGGGTAGGGAGTTTGCATCTTTCAGTACATTTTTGTCGACCAAAGAAATCTTGAGTTGGGAAAAAGAGTCTTTTGTTTTAATGATTCTACAAATTGAATACAGAGATCATCAATGCTACACGTTAGGTGTAATTGCTAACGGAGCAATTTTCTTGGGGATGAACACCCCCTGCCGCATTTTGCCATAATTTCAGTTAGTGCAACACAAAGAAAATAGCAGTTTTCTTGTTTGCGAACATAGTACCACAACTTATCTTTGCATTGGGATCATCAAAAAGCTTCCAACGATTTTCCTTGGAGTCTGATCGTAGGTCGATTAGCTATTACCCAGAGAGGTGATTTTATATGTCAAGCTCCGTTGCCGGAGCTGTTCAACACGGTCAGTATAGCTCGACCTTATCCAATTAGGAGAGATAGGCGTGGGTGGCTTTACTCAAATGACGGGGCGGCATGGTAAAAGTCAAGAATGCCGACAGCCCGAGGGAGCATCCCAATTTTTTGTAGTTCTCATTCTCTCAAATCCTTGTTGCTTCTGCTTTCTGTCCCCTTGTCTCCCTCTGGAGCCTGGGGCATTTCCATCGACATCAACCGTTGTTTGAGGGGTTCCGGATCGCCTTGGGCCACGATTTTGCCCGCTTCTAACAAAAATGCACCGTCACAATAGTTCAGTTCTTCTAGTCGGTGGGTCACCCACAGGGCTGTAATGCCCCGCTCTTTGACTAATTTTTGCACCTGCACCACCAATTCCTGTTGGGTATCCACATCCAGTAATGCCGTCGGTTCATCCAGTAACAACACTTCGCAATGTCTGGCGATCGCCCCGGCAATGGCAATGCGTTGTTTTTGTCCCCCACTGAGGGCATAGATGGGACGGCGTTCCATGCCCCCCAAGTTGACTGCTTGCAACGCTTCCGCCACCCGTTCCCGCACCTGGGGAAAGGGTAACTTTTCTTTTACCAGACCAAAGGCAATATCCGCCCCCACGGTAGGCATCACCAGTTGATGATCGGGATTCTGAAAGACAAACCCCATGGGTTCCGCCAATTTGACCGTCCCCGCTTTGGGAGTTAATAGACCGGCCAGTAACCGTAACAGGGTGGATTTACCGCTGCCATTGGTTCCCAGCAACATCCAAAATTCCCCTTTAGGAACCGCAAGGTGACAGTCCACTAAGCCGGGGGCGTCGGTAGACCATTGGAAACTCAAATCCTGGGCAATGATGGCGGGGGTAGGCATGGGATTAAGAATTAGGAATAATGTGCGGGTTTGAGCCAAGACGCTTGAGTCCGCCGTAATACTGATCCGTTACCCCGGCGATCGCCGCGAGATAACTCCAACTGAGCAGATTATTGCGGAGGTCAAACAGGGTGACATCGGTGAGATTATACAGACAGAGCGCCCCAAAGCCGACTAGATAGGACATTAACAGTAAAAACTGCCCTTGACGCCGGGGAGACTGGGAAAATTGTCCCAAAGTGATCAACAACCGCACCGCCCGGAATAAAATCCAGCCTACTAAGCCCAACATCAGGGCGGTTCCCACCAAGCCTGTTTCTGCCAACAACATCAACGGCAAACTATGGGGATGCCCCAACCACACATTCATGGCTTGTTTATACAACGGCGTAAAATTCCGTAACCCCCAACCGGTTACAGGACGGTCAACAAACATCTGGCCAGCAAAATCCCACTGGGTACTCCGCATTGCTGTCGTATATCGATCTGGGTACAGTTCATCGGATAATCTCCCCCACAATGCCCGAGGCACAATCTGCCGTAAGGGGTCTTTCCCCACGGGGCCAAAGGATGCCCACAACACGATGCCGGTTACAACCCCGGCTAAACCCACAAGCCAATACCAGCTTAAATAAACCGCATAAACTAACCCAATCAGTAACCCAATGCCCCAGGCACTGCGGGAATCCGTCAGCCCCAAGGCGATCGCCTCTAGGACACAGGTGGCAAACAGGCCCCACACCAGTAACGGCGGCGCGGGGGTTTTAGCACGACCCCAACCCCGGAGAGCTTGAATCAATAGCCCTAAACTGAGGGGAAAAATCAACAATAACCAAGCAGACAATAGATTCGCATACATTAACAACGATGACATCCGCCCCTCGGGGCGTCCCCCCGCCACTAAGTTGGTGCCGATCGCCGTTAACCACCCCGGACTTTGCCAATCGCCATACACCTGCCCTAAGCCCAGGATGACCAAGACCACACCACTACCCGTCAATAGCCAAGCCAGACGTTCCAAGTGGGAAAAACGACGAATCACCTGACTAAAGGCAATAAACAAGGCAAAATAGGGTAAAAAATTCGCTAACCCCAATGCTGCTTCCCCTTTATCTTGGGCAATGAGAGTGGTGAAAATTAACCAAATGGCTAAAACGCCCCACCCCTTAGCTGTCGGCGTAGTTGCCAGGGATTTAAAGCGGCGAATCCAAGGACTAAGAAACGCGAAGAGTAAGGGCAAAATGCCAAGGATGGGGTTAAATGGGAGAATAGTTAAGCCCAAATAAAGCCCAACCCGTTCTGGATTGAATGAAGGTAGGGAATACTTTTTCAAGAAAAAAACCTTAGTTTGTTAATGATTAACTTTTGATAAAAAATAAAAATAATGAATAAATTACTTCAACAAGCATTCAATCAAGCCCAATACTTACCAGAAGATTTACAGACTGAAATTGCGACACAGCTCATCAATGACATTGAAAATGAACTAAAGTGGCAACAAACGTTGGATTTGCCCCAAACACCCCGATTAGATGAACTGGCAGAAAAAGCTCTTCAAGATTCGATCAATGGCAAAACCCATAAAAAAGGATTTGACCAAATATGAAATCCGAGTGAACCGATGAGTTCATCAGATATTTTTTGCATTGCCAGAGCAAGTCCAAGAAACAGCCCGAAGGAATTATAAATTATGGCAACGAAATCCTGCTCATCCGAGTTTAGATTTTAAGAAGTTGAAGACAAGGGTTCCTACTTACTCTGTAAGAATCGGGATCGGTTGGCGTGCAGTTGGAGTGATCAACGAATCAGACACCATTGTCTGGTTTTGGATTGGTTCTCATAGCGATTACGACAAACTTCTCAAACAACTATAAGGTTACGGCAATCGCTTTTCTAGGCCAGTTGCCAACAGGTATCGCGGGTGAGGCGAATTTGGGCCAAGGCAAAAATTACCGGAATGATCCGACCGTAATTCGTGGCGATCGCCCGCCAACCTAAATCCGCTAAAAACCAGCCCCATAATACCGGGCCGAGGACTGAAAACACGGTTCTGACGGCGCCATAACGGGCCGTACTCATGACCACCCCTTGCCGGGCCGTCTGCAATGCCAGTTGATTTTGTAATTGGGTCGCTGCACTCAAGCCTCCCTTGACCAGGGCCGACTTAGCGACTTGGTATTTGGCGATGTGTAGGGTGACTTCCTGCAAAATTCGTTTCAGCAATAGGGGTCGTAACACCGAACTAACGGCGATCGCCCCACTGCCTTTGAGAATGACATTGACGGGGTTGTGTTGGATTTGTAACGGTAGGGGTTCTGGCAGGGGAGAACTCGCCAAGGAACGTTGAATTTTAGCGGTTAAATTATTTTGTTCTGACTTCGGCAGGCGTTTCCAGGCCTGATTAACCAAATGGAGAAAAATGTCTGTTTCAATATCCAATGTGGTCATCTGCTTGGCGTAGGGCACTTTCAAAAATTGACAGACCCGAATTAGGGTATCTCGATAGCTAAATTCCTTTGTTTTTCCCCGTAAAACGGTTAACCCATCCGCTGCCAAAAAACGAAACCGATGTTCGAGGGAATCCATCCAGTGGGAAAGATCCTGGCTCTGCACCTCCAGGGGATGGGGGGTTTGCAGATAGTCTAAGGGGTTAAATTTGCGGCAAAAGAGGATTTGAGTCAGGTGGCTCAGTTCTTCCTCCGTCGCCAACTCTAACGCTGACCGAAATTCATCCAACGCTTTGTCCTCCACCAATCGGGTCTTGACGACT
>JAYKHU010000215.1:0-6481 GCA_035285105.1 Synechocystis sp. | reverse complement strand
ACCAATATGCTCACCCGTCGTATCCACGGCATTTATGTGAAAAAGGCGGAGAAATTTCTACAAAGCAAAAATCCTGTCGATCGCCCGCGACAGTTAGTGATCACCATTGAAGAAGCCCACCGGTTTTTAGATTCGAGCATTGTCCATCAAACTATTTTTGGCACGATCGCCCGGGAAATGCGGAAATATTTTGTGACGTTGTTGGTGGTGGATCAACGACCGTCGGGGATCGATAACGAAGTGATGTCCCAAATTGGCACCCGCATCACCTGTTTATTGAATGATGAAAAAGATATTGAAGCTATCTTTACCGGGGTTTCCGGCGGGCAAAATTTACGCTCCGTGTTGGCTAAATTGGATTCTAAACAACAGGCATTAATTTTGGGCCACGCTGTCCCCATGCCGGTGGTGGTCAAAACCCGCGCCTATGACCAACAGTTTTATGCCGAAATTGGCTGTAACGATTGGCGCGAAATCCCAGATCAAGAACTCCTCACTGCAGCGGCGATCGCCCGGGAAGATTTAGGATTTTGATATGGCTTTAAACACTATCTTGATCCTGCTGCACATCTAACTGAGCCGCTAGCACATGGGAAACCACCGATTCTAAATCTGACGAAAGAAAGTATTGGTGGGGATCGGGGATAAAGGGGTCATTATCCAAGGGAATGAGCCGTAATTGACGACTATCCTGCCATAAATCAATTAAGGTTTGCCCCTGTTCGTTAACACTGAGTTGTAAATAGTCAAAACTATTGACATTCAAATATAACGATTGATTCATCACAATGGTAGATTGCTTGAGATCACTAAAGACTTCCAAAATCCATCCCTGACCCGATCCTTGGCACTGACCGTCTAACTGACAAAAATAATTAACTTGTCCTAAATCGTTTAGAACTCGTTTAATGTCGTCTTTATTCACTAAAATTCCCTGTTCAATAATGCAGGGAGCCGGTAATCGCGAAGGGGAAAATTCAGGGGACATGATGGTGAGGAAGGAGGGTAAAGGCTTAGGTCATCGAGGTTTAAGGGCTTTTGATGCAGGAGAGTTCAGATAACGTTAACAATCAAAAAGACTTAAAATTCTGGGCAGGGATAAAGCGATTCTAGGAATCGGGCACCAGAGGCTTACCTCCGTCATTTGAGTGATCCCCGTCATACTTGGGATCTTAGCTTAAGAATTCATTACTAAACTTTAAGTTTTCCCTGAGCGTTAACTCGTTGTTGGGGCAGGCCATGGTCAAAATCTGGAAAATGCGTGACCGACACTGGGAGGCAGGGCAAACCCCTGGGGGGCGCGATTCTGGGGCGCGATTCTATTGTCAGTCAATCAGCATGATTACCTTTGGCTGTTTTGGCCCAAAGCCAGAACCCAATAGGCAGGACGGCGAACGACGGGGTACTTTAAACCAATCTTTTTTGCCGATCTCGTATAATAAGTTTCAATAAAACTTGATAAATGCTCGACCAAGGAGCGTCTCCCATGAGCGAACAGGAACAAAATAAATACATTAATCAATTAAGAAGACAACTGACCAGTGCCATGGAGAGAATAAAGACTCTTGAACTAGATGTGGAGCCGGATGGACGAATCAGTGAGGCTTTTTCCGTTATGGAAGATCACATGGATGAACGGTTTGATCAGGTCGATGTTCGCTTTGATCGTCTAGACTCTCGATTAGACCGAATGGAACATCAATTCAATCAACTACAAGCAAAGTTAGAAATTGCAACTACAAGCAAAGTTAGAAATTGTTTTGGATGCAATTACGGGAATTGGTGACTTACCAGAGGAATGACACTGGAGGGGCAGGGGGTCAGGGACAAGGTTAATGGTCAAATGCTGGAAAATACTTGAGCAAAACGGGAGCGAGGCGGGCAAACGTCTGGGGGGCGCGATTTTGTTCTATACCGCCCTACCGTGGCCCCCAACGTGGCCAGTAACATTTGAGCGCATTGCGGGCTGGGTTCCCGGCGTTGGCCTGATATTGGCGGGATTGCTAAACCTGCTGGCCATGGGGTTACAAGTCCTAGGGATGGCCACGGCGTTACAAGCCGGTTTTCTCGTTCTCTGCTGGATCGGGCTGACGGGGGGATTGCATTTGGATGGAGTGGCGGATAGCGCTGATGGTTTAGCGGTGACTGATCGCCAAAAACAGTTAGCGGTGATGAAGGACAGTCAAACCGGGGCATTTGGCGTTATGGCGATCGCCGCTGTGATGTTGATGAAGACCCTAGCACTGATAAGTTATGGACAAACGGAGGCCTTGCGTGCCTGGGCCGTGGTGATGGCCTTGGGCTGGGGACGCTGGGGGCAATTAGGGGCGATCGCCTTTTATCCCTACTTACGGGAAACAGGGAAAGGTGCCCTACACCGCAATACGATTCAGTTACCCCAGGATTTTCTGGGGGGAACAGTAATGGTTCTGTTGGGCACGGGTTTGAGTGGCTACAGTCTGGGACTTGAACTACCGCAACTGCTTGTTGGCATGGTGGGGTCAGGGGCGATCGCCCTAGGGGTAGGCTATTGGTTTGCCCGGCAGTTCGGTGGCCATACCGGAGATACCTATGGAGCGGTGGTGGAATGGAGCGAAGCACTGATTTTAGCGGGTTTAACCCTAATGGTTTGACGCTACCGTTGTCGCCACCCTGTCCAAATCGCTAAGCCTAAGCCAATCAACGGCACAATCACCCAGGTTAACCATCCCAAGAGACTTGCCTGCAAGGGCGTTAAATTCAAGCGGCGATCGGTGGGATTTTTCGCTCGGAGAGTTAAGGGTTGCTCCGTTTTTTCCGCTAACCACTGGACACTATTCAAAAATAAGTCGCCGTTAACCGCTTCATTAAACCAAGCATTGGTGGCAAAGATGGCACTGCCAAACACCACGAATTTCGCCGGTGGCATCCCTACCTCAACCTCTGGGGACGGGGAGGGGCTTGGCTCAGGGCTGGGGGACGCTTGCTCCGTGGAACTAGGTTCAGGACTAGGGGACAGTTGAGCCGTTGGACTAGGAGAGGGGGTCGGCTCCGGAGCACCTTTCTCGCGCTCTAGGGCAACGGCAATATCGAAGGGGCCAATTAAGTCAGTTTCGGGATTGGGTTGCAGATCCGCCGTTAAGGTTTGGGTGGCAAACATCAACTCGGTCGCTTCTATCAAAGTAGTAGCTGTAATGTTGGGTTTTTCAGTCGTTGCCACGGGACGCACCAGGGGAAAAATGGCGATCGCCCCCTTTAAGGGTTCAGTGATGGGATGTTGCCCATATTGGTTCAGGACGGGAATGGTGGGATCGAGGCCGAGGGGGCTACCGGAACCGGAGACATCTATCACAAGGCGCGGATCTAAACTAATGCCCCAGGGGTCTAATAACGGTGTCAAACCCGCA
The DNA here is from genome assembly GCA_035285105.1 of Synechocystis sp. Taxonomy (GTDB): domain Bacteria; phylum Cyanobacteriota; class Cyanobacteriia; order Cyanobacteriales; family Microcystaceae; genus Synechocystis. The sequence continues at coordinate 3,095 of JAYKHU010000215.1, read as the reverse complement.
TCGATACTCGGTGAAACCATCACCAACAGGTTGCCCCCTTGACGGGAATAATCTTGCAAGGCTTGTACTTCTGGTTCTAATAACTCCTGTTCTGGCCCCGCAAGAATCACCGTATCGGCGTCTTCGGGAATGCCACCATCGGTAATGATGTTGAGGGGACTGACGTCAAAGCCTTTGTTTTCCAAGGCCGTCACAGCCTCCGATAGGCCGGCTTTGTCATTATTTAAAGGCAATTCCCCATGGCCTTGCACCATGTAAAGATGGAGAACTTTATCCCGTTGTATTTTCTCAATGGCGTTGGTTAACTGGATTTCCGACAGGGGTTCCCGTTGTTCAAAGCTGATTAAATTTTGCACCAGTTGCTTTTTATCGCCGTATTCCAGGTACACATCCCCTTGACTTTGAACGTTAAAGTCTTGGACTAATTTTGGATTACGGTCGGGATTGACAAATTCAAACTGAAACTGATCGTTAAATTGCTGGTAATTTTCTAATAACTTTTTATCCCGTTCATTGGGGGCCTCATCAAACACCCAGACCTTAATCGGTTTTTGTAAATTCGTAACCAGGCTTTGGCTCTGGGCAGCCAGGGTAAAGCGCTGATTTTCCGTTAAGTCAAAACTCACGGGATAACGAAAGGCAAGGTAGTTTACTACCCCAACAATCATCAGCACCGCGACAGTGGTAATCAACACATTGGCACTGGATTGGGTGGATCGCCGTCCCCAAAACCCGCTGGTTTGCCGCAATAGCCAGATCAGCCAGATAAATCCCAACACTACGCCCGCCGCTAACAACCCCAGATACAAGTTGCTAGTTGTGCCCGTCACTTGAATGGCGATCGCCCCTGCTACCCCCAAGGTGATCGCCGGTAGATAGAGGTATTTACCAAAGGTCTGGAACAGGGACGTCAACTTCATCGGCTAGTCAAATATCAAATCCTCAGTATCGTATCTTATCGTTTCCCTCTAGCTTTTTTTCTAACCCAATAAGCGTTGCAGTTTTTTATAAACTTCATCATCGTTACGCTTGCCAACGAGAATCACTGTTACCAGATCTGCTTGGGGATCGTAAGTATAAACAATGCGGTATTCGCCACTATCCACCCGATAATAGTTTGTATAGCCCTTGAGTTGCTTACTGTCGGCCGGTAGGGGGTCAATATTGAGTGACAATGTTTTTTTTGCGATTTGTGCAGCGATTTTGGGTTGTAAACCATTGAGAAACTCCAGAACCGCTTTAAGACCGTCGAGCTTAGGCATCGGCCAATGTTTTGAGGGCTTGGACAAAATCATCAACCCCGACCAGTGGAGATTCATTCAATACCGCCTCTGCCGTCTGGCCGAGTTGACGGTCTTCCAGTTCTTCGAGTTTGGTTAAAAGTTGCTGAAAGACTTCAGCCGAGAGGATGACGTGGCTCGGTCTTTTTTGTTTGGTAATCAAAACAGGCTCGACTTGGGCCTTGTCAAACACTTCTCCGTGGTGATTGCGAGTTTCAGTCAGGGTATAGATATTCACAGGCTTAGTTTTGACTATTTTGTACATTTTAGCAAAATCACCTACCCTCTTACCCAATTCCTAAGACTGGATACTGTCATCCTTGTCGGCATCAACGTTGGGCGTTACCCGCTGAAAATAGCGACCACTTTTGGGGGGCAGGGGCAAATTACGTTCCTGATGAAAGTCTTGCTGCACTTTGAACGTTAAGCGGGGGGATACCTGGCGCACAATTTCCGTCAATAGGCGATCGCCGGTAGATTGAATTAATTTCATGGGAATTTTGTAAATGTAGCGAGGAAACTGGACCGCCACATCCATTTTCAACTCCCATTCCACCTTGGTAATTTGGGCGGGGAGACTGCTGCCGTTCTTGGTAAATTGCTTCAGCGTTTTCTCGTCCAAAACATCACTATCCACCTCCTGTAAGGTCATGAGGGCCTGGTAATCCACTTCGTACCCTAGGATCGTGGGATCGGGCAACGGCACCGTATGCATATAGTAATTATTGCCGTCCGGTGGTTCCAAGACCACCGCAATTTTGGGTTCCACGTCAAACCCCAACGCTCCGAATTGACCGATGGTTAACACATAACCGTGTTCCCCCAGGGGATCGACCTGCATGGGCTGGGCACAGCGGCAAAACCAGCCATGATGGGCCTGCAAATAGGTATCAACCTCAGTTTTTGTGGCAAACATATCCATCCGCCCCTGAAACTGGGTCTGGAAATGAACCGGAGCAAGGAGATCAATCTCTGCTTCCGTTGCTAAGGGAGTAATGTTATTCGTCAAGGGTAATTGGGACTGCATAGGGATTTGCCTGTGGATAAGTTTAGCGTTTCCATTTGTCGAAAAGTGACCTAGGGGGGAGTTGATGTCCTTTTCTGCCCCGGATTGCACCGACATTAGTTACAAAAGTTCATACAATAGACAGCATACTCAAACCCAATTCACTCTCGCTATAGACTAGGAGGTTGCCATGAAAGTTTTGGTTGTCGGCGCTACCGGAGAAACCGGAAAACGGATCGTGCAAACCTTGGTCGATCGCCAAATTGCCGTCAGGGCGTTGGTGCGGGATTATGACAGCGCCACCGCGTCCTTGCCCCTAGAGACGGAAATTATGGTGGGGGACTTACTTCAACCGGATTCCCTCAAAGCGGCGATCGCCAATTGTAATATGGTGATTAGTGCGGCCGGGGCACGACCAAACATTGATCTGACAGGGCCCTTTAAGGTGGATTATCTCGGAACCCGAAACCTCGTTGATATTGCTAAAGCCAGCGGCGTTGAGCGGTTGGTGTTGGTGTCCTCCCTGTGTGTGTCAAATTTATTCCATCCCCTTAACCTATTTGGCTTCATCCTGGTGTGGAAACAATGGGGCGAAAATTACCTCCGCCAAAGTGGTGTTCCCTACACCATCGTGCGCCCAGGGGGACTTAAAAATGACGATAATAGCGAGGCGATCGTCATGTCATCCGCAGATACCCTGTTTGAAGGCAGTATTCCCCGGCAGAAAGTGGCGGAAGTTTGCGTAGAATCCCTGTTTTTACCGGATGCAAACAATAAAATTGTTGAAATTGTCACCAAAGCCGACGCTG
>JAYKHU010000214.1:0-18119 GCA_035285105.1 Synechocystis sp. | reverse complement strand
TGTCAAAGTCTTGGGATTCCTATCGGCTCTGGGGATGTCGAATCGAAGATTAAGCAAGTTAGCGCTCGCGTTAAACTTTCCGGTGCTCGCTGGAATCGAGAAAATGTCCCTCAGATTCTCCGTCTTCGCTGCGCCTACCTCAATCGTTCTCCTCTGCTTGCCCTTAATTCTTGACCAGTCAAACGTACTGGCTGATTTGGGATGCACCCGTCTCGGTCTTTATCATGGTGTTGTGGGCAAATTAAAAAAAATGTGGTCTTAAAAGTAATTTAAGATAGTAACAGTTTTGTTCGTAAAAACAATAAACATATTCGTTCATTATCATGGCTTTAACCTCCCTTGTTACAGGTGTTGCTGGCTTTATCGGCTCTCATCTAGCGGAAACCCTTCTAAATCAAGGCCACCATATCATCGGCATAGACGAACTTAACGACTACTATGATCGCCGCCAAAAACAAACTAACCTCCAACTTTTACAACAATATCCCCACTTTACCTTCATTGCCGACAGCATCCAAAACCTCAACTGGAAAACTCTCCTGCACAACGTCCAAATCATCTACCATCAAGCAGCCCAAGCCGGAGTCCGCGCCAGTTGGGGCCAAAACTTCAAAGACTATACCGAACGAAACCTCAACGCCACCCAAATTATCCTAGAAGCCTGCCGCGAAACAACCAGCTTACAACGTTTGGTTTTTGCCTCCAGCTCCTCCGTCTATGGCAACGCCGAAACCATCCCCACCACAGAACAGACCCCAACCCAACCCGTTTCCCCCTACGGCATCACTAAACTCGCCGCCGAACAGTTGTGTCATCTTTACCACCACCACTTCGGTGTTCCCATCACTAGCCTGCGCTACTTTACCGTTTATGGCCCCCGCCAACGCCCCGACATGGCCTTCCACAAGTTTTTTCGGGCCACCTTACAGAATCAGCCCATCACCATATTGGGAGATGGCCAACAGACCCGCAACTACACCTACGTGTCCGATATTGTGGTCGCCAACCTCGCCGCCGCCACCTCCGACCAAGCCCTGGGACAAATCATCAACATCGGCGGTAACGCTTGCGTCTCTTTAGAAACCATTCTCAATCTCATCGAAAAAATCACCCAAATTCCCCTAGAAAAAAATTACCTACCCTATGCCGTCGGAGATGCCAAACACACCAACGCTGACATTACCCTAGCAGCCCATCTCCTTAATTACAGGCCTCAAATAGATCTAGAAACTGGCCTCACCAAAGAATGGCAATGGATTCAAGAACACTATCAATCCTAATCAAAAAAATCGGCAAAACCTGGCTACCCTAATCCTTCGGATGTAAAGCCTATAATTGAATCAAGCCAATAAATGGATCTTAGATAAATATGTCTCTAGCCCTTTCCCCTCTCACCCTGAAGGACTTCCTACAGCTACCCAACATTGAAGAATCCCCCGCCTGGGAACTCATTAACCAGACTCCCACGCAGAAACCCATGCCCACCCTTTATCACAGCCGACTGCAAAAACGTCTTGTTGCTAAAATTGACAACGCCACCACCATCTATGAAGCGCTTCCCGAATTTCGCTGTATCCTGAGTACTAACTCCATTGTTCCCGACATTGCCATTACTCGTATTAACCGACTACCTGCCACCAATCAACCCTTAGAAGGGGCCCCCGATTGGCTCATTGAAATTTTATCCCCCGACCAAAGAAGTACCAAGATCATCACTAAAATTCAAACCTGCCTAGAAGAAGGAACAGAATTAGCTTGGCTAATCGATCCCCTCGAAGAAATTATCTTGATTTTTCAGCCCCATCAACCCCTCATCATTTGCCGAGATGATGGCATTCTTCCCGTTCCTAGGGATATAACTCTAACCTTAAGTGCCCAGGAAATTTTTAGTTGGCTCCAGATCTAAAATAGAGCCATATTTTCTCGTCCTTATTGCCCAATCTGGAGAAGAGTTGATGATTTTAAACGACGCTAAATTCCGCCCTAAAGCCTGGTAATCCTAACCCTTTAACCCCTTACCCAGGACAGTCAACCCCCCTTTCAACAATCGCCAGGCCCCTGCCAACAGATATTGATTGTTCAGGTTAGAGGAGAAGAATACGGTCGGTAGAATAGGGAGAATGAAGAAAAAAGAGACAGCGTACTTGAAAGATTTGAAGCCAGTCGCTAAAACAGTATAGTCACCAAGTAATGGGGTCTGGGACGGTTCCGCTTCGTGCTGTCAAAACTCGTTACTGTTCAGGACTTTGTCTAGGAGTGTCTCATTACAATGCAGGATTTTTTGTTGAATACCGTGGCGTTGTCCCGGTTACAATTCGCTCTTACAGCGATTTTTCATATGCTCTGGCCGGTTTTAACCACGGGTATGGGCATTTACCTGGTCATTATTGAAGGATTATGGCTTAAAACGAAAAGTTTGGACTATTACCACCATGCTCGCTTTTGGGCCAAGTTGTATGTGCTGAATTTCGGCATTGGGGTGGCCACGGGACTGCCGATGGCGTTTCAATTTGGGTTAAATTGGGCGCCGTTTTCGGAGTCGGTGGGAGATTTCTTTGGCACGGTGTTGGGGTTTGAAGGCACCATGGCCTTTATGCTGGAAGCCAGTTTCCTGGGCATGATGTTGTTTGGCTGGGAGCGGGTGCCACCATTGATTCACTATCTTTCGACAATTTTGGTGGCCTTTGGGGCGAATTTATCGACTTTCTGGATTTTGTCCGCCAATTCTTGGTTACAAACCCCGGCGGGGGCATTTTCGTCGATGGTAAGTTTGTGGTGCAGGACTATTTTGCGGCGATCGCCAATCCGTTTATGGTTAATAGCTTCTTGCACATGTTTTTTGCCACATTGGAAACGTCATTATTTGTGATTGGGGGCGTTAGTGCCTGGTGTATTCTGACCGATCGCCAACCCCAGTTTTTTGCCCGGTCGTTGAAAGTGATCCTCGCGGCGGCGATCGCCGTGGCCCCGTTGCAGATTTTCATTGGTCACCTGAGTGCGGAGCAGGTGTCGGTGCATCAACCGGCTAAATTAGCTGCCATGGAAGCCCTTTGGGAGACAGTTCCCGCTGAAACCCCGGCCCCTTGGAGTGTGGTAGCCCTGCCCAATGACAAAGCAGAAAAAAATGATTGGGACGTAAGTATTCCGGGGGCGTTAAGTTACCTGTTGGAACTCAAACCCCGTCTCGATAAACCCATCCAAGGGCTAAAGGATTGGGAACCCCAAAACCGGCCCCACATGGTTGGACTAATTTACTACTCCTTCCGGATTATGGTGGCGATCGGGCTGTTTTTTGCGGCCTTGATGGCGGTGACCACCCTGCAATGGCTGCGGGGCAAACTCACGGTGGATAACCTAACCCAACAACGGTGGTTACTGCGGGCCTGGGTTTTTGCCGCTCCGTTGGGCTATCTGGCAGTGGAAACGGGTTGGATTGTGCGCTGTGTCGGTCGGCAACCCTGGATTGTGTACGGGGAATTGCGGACAGTGGAATCGGCGTCTAATTTGCCGCCGGGGGAAGTGCTATTTTCCTTAACCGGCCTATGCGCCATGTACATTGTTTTCCTGATTATGACCCTCTATTTTGGCAGCCGGATCGTCCGCAATGGCCCCGATCTCTCCCTTCCGGCTCCCCGTAATCAAGGGCTGGCGCTGCTGGGCAGCAACATTAGCCACGCCATCAATCGTCGTCCCGCCGATATTAAAGAGTGAACCCTATGCCACCGTTAGAACCGTTACAACAATTTCTCCCCCAAGTGTGGTTTTTCATTTTGGGGTTGTTTCTCTTTTTATATGTGCTGTTGGATGGCTTTGATTTGGGGGTCGGAATTCTTTCCTTGACTGCCAAAAGTGAAGAACGTCGCAGCATTTTAATGACCAGTTTGGGCAATGTGTGGGACGCCAACGAAACCTGGCTTGTCCTCATGGGGGGATCGCTGTTCGGTGCTTTTCCCCTGGCCTATGCCACCATTTTGAATGCCCTCTATTTACCGGCGGTGATTATGGTGGTGGGCTTGATTTTACGGGCTGTTTCCTTTGAGTTTCGGGAAAATGCGGAACGAAAATTCATCTGGAACACCACCTTTGGGGTGGGGAGTTTCCTAGCTGCCTTGGGTCAAGGCTTCGCCCTGGGGAGTGTGTTTGAAGGCATTACCGTTGATGCCCAAGGACACTTTGCGGGGGGAATGTGGGACTGGCTCACCTGGCGATCGATTATTGTGGCCTTAACCCTGGTGCAAGGCTACGTTTTGATTGGTTCCACCTACCTCATTTTAAAAACCACCGGGGAATTGCAAAATACCCATTACAAAACAGCGGCGATCGCCACCTGGACAACGTTAGCGGGGGCGATTTTTATTACCATCACCACCCCGGCCTTTTCCGAACAGGCCCGGAGTCAACTATTTACTGCCCCTTTGGTGTACGTGTTTGCCACCATTCCCCTGGTGGGCCTGGGGTTAATCATTTTATTACTGCGGAGTCTGTACCGCCGGGAAGAACAAACCCCGATTATTTGGACATTTTTGGTCTTTTCCCTCTCTTTCGTTGGGCTGGGATTTATCATTTTCCCCAATATCATTCCCCCCAGCATTACCATTTACGAGGCCGCTGCGGCCCCCAGTTCGTTGGTGTTTATGCTGACCTTTATCGGCTTTTTGATTCCGATTTTGCTGTTTTATAACATCTACAATTACCTGGTGTTTCGCGGCAAAATTGTTACAGACGACGGCACTTATTAACGTCAGGTTTTTAAGTTTGTCAATACCGTCAAAAAGCAAGGTTAGTCCCCGGTTAACGGGGATTTTTTTGTGATTAAATACTGCCAAAATGATCGCTGTCCGTTGCCTCCAACGTATCGCCGATCGCCGTACCGGTGTGGTAGGCCGCCAGCAGAACGGGACAGGTTTTCCCCCAGGCAATATTGCCCTGATGATCCAAGGAGATCGCCCCTAAATCCGTTTTATTCTCCAACGCTTCGGCGATCGATTTTTCCATGGCTGTTGCCAGTTCATGGCCGTCTTTGACCCGGATCACCACCTTGGCGGCCAAACATTCATTAATAATGTCTTCCCCAACCCCCGTACAACTCACCCCCGCAAAACGGGTGGCATAGTTCCCCGCTGGCATGGCAGAATCACTGACCCGACCAATGCGTTCTAATCCTTTCCCCCCGGTGGAGGTTCCTGCTGCGATGCGCCCCGCCTGATCTAAGGCCACTACTCCAATGGTGCCTTTCCGGGCTTCAATTTCTGCGCTGGGATCGGCAATGAGCCGGGCCATTTTTTTGCGGACATCTTCCCCCCGTTCTTCCATCCATTCCTGAATCCGAAAATTCGTGGCCGGATCGTAAATGGGGAGTTGCAATTCCCGGGCTAAATCCGCCGCCCCATAATCAGACAAAATGCGATCGGTTTGTCCCTGCAAAAATTGGGCCATCTGAATGGGATTTTTAATCCGCGACACATTAATCACCCCGCTGAAATTTTGGCGATCGCCATCCATTAACGACGCACTCATCCGCACCTGACCGTCGGACTGCAACACCGATCCCGTACCGGCATTAAAACGGGGTTCATTTTCCAATAGCTCACAGCCCTGTACCACCGCATCCATGGCACTGCCCCCATCTAAGAGGGTTTGATACACTTGGGCGATAATTTCATGGAGCGACTGGCGCACCGTGGCTAATCCACCTTTGTCATCAAGGGAACTGGCACCGCCATGAATAATCAGTTTTGGGGTCATGAGTGGTAATTAAGGGTTAAAAAATGGGCGTTGGGTCGTGGGACCCTGGCGTTGGCAAGGGTTCAGAATTTACATTCTAGGTGATTTGCCCCTCGGCATTGATCCAAACAATTTCCCCAATGCCCATCTGCTCCCCATAGGCGATGAGTTCCGCTGGGGTGCGTCCCCCCAAATCCAGCTCCACCCGGCGATCAGGATTATGGAGCCGTAATTGTTGGGCATAACGAAACGCCGCCCCTTCCGCTGGGGCATCCACAGGACAAATGAGGTAATCAATAACAGCGGTTTCCGTCGGTAAGCGGTCTGACCCCAACAAGCATTGATGCAGGTCTTCGATGTTAAAGGAAAATCCTGTGCCGGGAAAGGCGTGTTTTTGGGGATGATATTGACTCAGTAATTGGTCATAGCGTCCCCCTTGCCCCAATACATAGCATTGCTCCGCCTGGCGACTCACCGCTTGAAATACCATCCCCGTGTAGTAATCAAAGGATTGTAACCAACTTAAATCCAACACCAAGGGCAAGGGGCCGCCGTTACTTTCCTGCACCAGGGACAGAAGGGACTTGAGGCGATCAACCCGGGCTAAGCTTTCCCCTTCTAGGTTTAATTGCGCTAACTGCTCTAAGACCGTAGTGACATCGCCCCGGAGATTAAATAACTGTAATGCCAAGGATTTGACGGTGGGATCAGGATAGGGCAGTTGGGACAATTCCACCCAGTCCAAGCGGGTAATACAATCCCGCACCGGATGTTGTAAATCCTGGGGTAATTTAGCCAACAAACTCTGGGTTAGCCCCGCATCCCCCAACACCACCTGCCAATTTTCCACCCCCAATTGGTTTAAACAGTCGGCAAACAGCAATAAAATTTCGGCATCGGCCCGGACGCCCCCAGCAAACAGAAGCTCCACCCCCGCCTGGAAAAATTCCATTTGTCTGCCGTGGTAACCCTCGGGAGGATTACGAAAAACGTTAGCGCGGTAACACAGACGTTGGGGATGGCTGTCGGTCATGCGTGTGACCACCGCTCGGGCAATGGAAGCGGTTAATTCGGGGCGGAGTCCTAAACGTCCTTCGCCACTGTCCTGGAGTTGAATCACCGTACTCGGGGCGATCGCCCCCCCCGCAACTAATGTATCTAGCCATTCCAGGGTCGAGGTGACAATGCGCTGGTAGCCCCAACGCTGAAAAATTTGTTGGAGTTGGTCATTAATGCAAGCCTTTTGGGCGACTTCTAGGGGCAAGAGATCCCGAGCGCCGGCGGGGGGATGATGGAGGGTCATAGGGACGGGATGGGGCAAAACACGATTTGAACGGGGCAATTCCCAATATAGTATTCGGTGACCCATCCCAAAACGATTCGCGCCAAACTCGTTCCCCCCATCAAGCCCCTATTCTGATTGTGCTGGGGCCAGCCAAGGTTCGATAATGGGGCACATCGTATTGACTACTCATTCCCTATGCCCAGCTTTACTGTCTCTGTGCCTGCAACAACGGCGAATCTTGGCCCCGGTTTTGATTGTTTGGGGGCTGCCCTAAGCCTCCACAATCGGGTTACCCTGACCCCCCTGGCAGCCTCGGATCCGGCATTAATCATTGAAGTAACAGGACGGGATGCAGACCGGGTGAGTCTCCACAGCGACAATTTGCTCTATCAGGCGATCGCCTATTTTTACCAGCAATATCAACAGCCGATTCCCCCCCTCAAGATTGACATAGAGGTACAGATTCCCTTGGCCCGGGGGTTGGGGAGTTCAGCCACAGCCATTGTCGGCGGATTGCTAGGAGCCAATGCCGTCGCCGGTAATCCCTTTGACCAAGACCAACTGTTATCGATGGCGATCGCCATGGAAGGCCATCCTGATAATGTGGCCCCAGCGTTACTGGGGGGATGTCAGTTAGCGGTGGGCACGGACAATGGCTATCAATTGGTGGCATTACCTTGGCCCGAAACCTTTATCCCTGTGGTTGTGATTCCTGATTTTGAGTTATCCACCGAAGCGGCCCGGGCGGTGTTACCCAGTCAGTACGGTCGGGGGGCTGCCATTTTTAATGCCTCCCACCTCGCCCTTTTAGTGCAGGCGTTTAACCAACAACGGGGGGACTGGTTGGCGTTGGCGTTGCAGGATCAAATTCATCAGCCCTATCGCCAAGGGTTAATTCCGTCCTATGCAAAACTCCAACATGCCGCCATTGAAGCTGGGGCCTATAACCTAGTCATTAGCGGTGCTGGGCCGACTCTATTGGCGATCGCCCCTCCGGATAACGCCCCGGCGGTGGCAGAACGGTTAACCCAAACCTGGGGACAGGCGGGGATCACAGCGGAAAGTCACTGCCTCAGCTTGGATTACCAAGGGGCCCAGGTCTTCGAGGTTTCCTAAGGGACACAACGTTTCCCTTTCCTACTCCCCTTGGCGGCCTACCGTGGGCACACATCTCGGCTTAAGACTCGCTTTTGGGTTTGATCCCCCTAAATCCCCCTTAATAAGGGGGACTTCAAACCTCTAATTTGTCTTTTTCCCCCCTTGACAAGGGGGGCTAGGGGGGATCTCGATACTTGTGTGTACACCGTAGCCTTGGCGGCAGGGTGGTCAACACCGGTAAGTCGTCAGCCATAATGGAGAGCATCGCAGACCGTTAGGGGAGATTTTTGGACCATGGGTTTTTGGCAAAGCAGAAACTGGAGATGGGGACGGTTATTTTTGGCAACCCTTCTGGTGCTGATTGGTTTCCGGATGACGCTATCCCTGACCGCGCCGGCCCAATCCCAACCGGCCCAGTCAACGCTGACCGGCTTCACCAGCCAGGGGCAAGAAATTGTCATTGAAGGAAAAACCTTCACCGTACCCTGGGCACAGTGGCAAGTGGAGGGGGAATTACACACCGGCCTGGGCGATACCGGAGCCATGCAGACCTTGGGATTAGCTCTACTGGATAACGACACCCCTGAGCGTCAACCGGTGCAATGGTTCAACGGCGATCGCCAAATCCTCGCCACTCGCTTTGCGCCCCCCTCACGTTACTTAGATCTCACCCCTTTGTGGCAGTCCCTGGGACAGTTACCCCAGGTTCAGGGCAATAAACTGGTGTTAGCTCCCACCGGATCAGACATTTTAGCCCTGCGGGAGGGTCGTCAGGCCTGGGGCAAACGGATTGTGTTGGAACTGAGTCAACCAGCCTATTGGCAAATGAGCCAGGCCAAAACGGAAGCGGTGGTGATGGTAAATGCCGCCGATCCCACCCCATTAGGCCGCAGGCCGGGGGAACAAAATCCCGGCTTAGCAACGCTTACCCCCATTGATGATGATGACCTCGGGGGCACTGGGGGAAATTCAGACACCCGTTATTGGTTGGAAACTGCAGGCAGTATCAGTAAAGTTCATTTCCAACTGCCAGCGGGTTACAAGCTAGATGTGAGTACCCTGGCGAATCCCTATCGGTTGGTCATTGATGCCAGGGCCGATGCCCCCAGATCCCGCACCATTAAATGGTCAGACGGCATTACGTGGCAGCAAAAATTTGTCAATTTGGGCAGTATTGGACAGTTTCCAGTGACTATGCTGGCGGTTAATTCTCGATCGCCAGAAATTTCCCTCCGACCGGTGATGACCCATACCAACCAGGCCCAGGGCACAGCCCCCTTGCTCACCCTGGCCAGGAATCAAGGCATTGCCGCGGCCATCAATGGTGGCTTTTTTAACCGAAACACCCAGTTACCCCTGGGGGCCATTCGGGCCAATCAAGACTGGCGATCGGGGCCAATTCTCAACCGAGGGGCGATCGCCTGGGATGATCAAGGGCAGGTGAAATTAGGGCGGTTGACGTTAACGGAGACCCTCAGTAGTAACACAGGACAGCGGTTTACCCTCAATTACCTCAACAGTGGTTATGTCCAAAAAGGCTTAGCCCGCTACACACCGGCCTGGGGCGACGTTTATATTCCATTGACCGATAATGAAACGGTCTATGTGGTGCAACAAGGTCAAATTACGGGGAACTATCCGTTAAATAAAGCCGGACAGGTGCAAATGCCGATTCCCGCCAATGGCTATTTGATTATTGACCGGGGCAATCAAATTGCCCCCACAGCCCTGCCGTTGGGCAGCACCGTTAGCCTCACCGGGGGAACTTTACCCACTGAATTTGATCGCTTTCCCCATAGTTTGGCGGCGGGGCCCCTTCTGATCGATCAAGGTCGCATTGTTTTAAATGCGGAGTCCGAAAAATTTTCGAAAGCGTTCCAGGCGCAAAAGGCCTCCCGGAGTGCGATCGCCATCGATCAAACCGGCACATTACTCCTCGTCGCGGTTCATAATCGGGTCGGCGGGCCGGGGGCCAGCCTCGATGAATTTGCCCAAATCCTGCGACAACTGGGGGCAGTGGGGGCGTTAAACCTGGATGGGGGCAGTTCCACGTCCCTAGCCCTGGGGGGACAGTTATTAGATCGCTCCCCCGTCACCGCCGCTAAGGTGAGTAATGCCTTGGGGGTCTTTGTGCGCTGATCGCTAATGTTCGCACTGGATAGCCGGGATTCGGGGTTGATAGGGGAAAACCCGTTAATTACCGGGGATCTCCAGGACGGGAGCGGGCAATTTGCACACTCAGAAAAATCACCGGAATGAGACCTGCTGCAATGATCGTTAGGGCGGGGGCCGCCGCTTCAATCAACCGTTCATCCGACGCATACTGATAAACCCGCACGGCGAGGGTGTCAAAATTAAAGGGACGAATGACCAATGTGGCGGGCAACTCCTTCATCACGTCGACAAACACTAACATGACCGCCGTTAACAATCCCCCGGTCATCAAAGGGGTGTGGACTTGCCAAAGAATTGCCGTGGGGGTTTTTCCCAAACTCCGGGCCGCATCATCCAAGCTCGGTTTAATTTTCCCCAAGCTACTATCCAAGGAACCCAACGCCACGGACAAGAAACGGACTAAATAGGCGTAGACCAAAACAGTAATGGTGCCGCTAAACACCAAGCCAATGTCTCCCCCCCCTTGGCTTTCCCACCAGTTGGCAAACCAGTTATCAAACCGTCCTGCGGGCACTAACACCCCCACCGCTATCACCGACCCCGGAACGGCATAACCCATGGCCGCCAGTCTGACCGCTAAATAGGTTAGGGGCTGACGGCTGAGGCGTTGACCATAGGCCAACACCAGTCCCAGGAGGAGGGCGATCGCCGCAGTGACGCTCGCGAGGATTAAACTATGGGAGGCTAATTGGAGGAAATTATTACTTTCCTGGGCATAGGAGCGGGTGAGATAGAGCAAATACAGGGCCGGCACCCCAAACCCCAGGACAAAGGGGAGGCAACAGAAGCTGAGGGCGGCGATCGCCCGTAGGCCGGAGAGTTGATAACGGGGTAAATATTGTTGGGGACTACTGGTTTGATAGAATTTCGCCTGTCGCCGTGACCACCGTTCTAACAAAATTAACCCGAGAATAAAGACCATCAACACCGCCGCCAGTTGCACCGCCCCCTGGCGTTCCCCCAGACCAAACCAGGTGCGATAGATCCCCGTGGTGAAAGTATTGACGCCAAAATATTGCACCGTTCCGAAATCATTCAAGGTTTCCATCAATACCAACGCTAACCCAGCGGCGATCGCCGGCCGGGCTAAGGGTAACGCCACCCGATAGAAACTCTGCCAGGGGTTACAGCCCAAGGCTCGACTGGCTTCAAGGGTACAGATTCCCTGTTCTAAAAAGGCGAGCCGAGCCAATAGATAGACATAGGGATACAGCACCAGGATCAACATGGCGATCGCCCCCCAGAGAGACCGAATGTTGGGAAACCAATAATCCGTGGCTGACTCCCAACCGAATAGGGGTCTTAACCAAGATTGCACCGGGCCATAAAAGTCCAATAAATTACTGTAGCTATAGGCCAATAGGTAGGCGGGGGTAGACAACGGCAGTAACAACACCCATTCCAGCCCGCGGGCACCGGGAAACCGACACATCGTCACCAACCAAGCGGTGCCAATGCCAAAAAGTAGCACCCCGGCCCCCACCCCCACCATTAACCAGAGGGAGTTAACAATGTAGTCCGCCAACACCGTTTCCAACAGGGTTTGCCAAATCTCCCCCTGCCAGTTGAATAGCCCCAGCACCACAAACAGCACCGGAATGGCAATCCAGATGGCGATCGCCCAACTCGCAATGGTCCACGGGTTAAAGGAGCGGGAATACTTGGTAATGGCAGGGAAATTAAACATAAATGGCAAAATCTTAATCAAATCAGGAAATTCCTGGGGGATACTCCAGCGTAGCGCCTAGGCGTCCTGGAGTTTTTTGAGGGTTTCTAGGACTTTTTCGACGTGGCCTTTGACCCGGACATTGGACCAAATTTTAGTGACATTCCCGGTAGGATCAATCAGAAACGTCGACCGGATAATGCCCATATATTCCTTGCCCATGAATTTCTTTAAGCCCCAGGCACCGTAGGCTTCCGCAATGGTGTGGTCGGGATCACTGATTAATTCAATGGTCAAGTGATGTTTATCAATAAACTTACCGTGACTCGCGGCTGAGTCGGGACTAACACCGACAATGTTGGCATTGAGCTGGGCAAATTCAGGTTGCTTCTCACTAAAGCCAACGGCCTCCGTGGTGCAGCCGGGGGTATTGTCCTTGGGGTAAAAATAAAGAATGAGCCACTGATTGGCGAAGTCAGCTAGGGAAATGGTCTGACCTTGGGCGTTGGGAGCTGCAAACGTTGGGGCCGGGGAATTCAAAGCTAGGGTCATGGGTAATGATGGCTAATACTCAGTAATTAATCGAAAAAATAGCAACGGCAACCCGATGATTATTAACCCAATCAGTTCCCTGATTGCAATGTTTTGACGAAATCATTAAACGGTTGCCAATTATCCTCGTCGGCGATCGCCGCCCAGACGGTTTCGATGCGGGGACGAAGGCAATCCGTGAGGGGGTTAGCCTGCTGGAGGGTTAGTTCAACGGCGTCAAACGCAGTGGGGGAAAGCTGGGTCAACACCTGATGGTATAAAACCCGCCATTGCTGCCAATCCGCCTCACCGAGATCGGCATTTTCTAAAATCAAGTCCGGGGACTCGCGCCAACCGGGGTTAAAGGTTTGTCGTAACGTGGCAAAAAAGCTGGGATATTCGTATTGACTGGCAGCTAAACAGGTTAATGTTTGGTTAATTAATGACTCCGTCAGGGCCGGATCTAGCGTTGTGGCATCGGCAATGCCCAGCCGCCGCAACATTAACTTGATGTAGTAATCCGCATAATCTGTGCCGTAGGTTTTTAGAGCCACGTCCATCTCCGACACCGGTACGACAGGGGATAATGCCGTTTTTAATTTCTCCAAATTAGACCGACAGATAGCCGGCTGATTGCCAAAACAATAAAAGCCTTCGTAGTCAAAATAGGCCGCTGTAAAACGGGGATTATAGGCCGGCATAAAGGCAAAGGGCCCATAATCAAAACTTTCCCCGGTAATTGACATATTGTCCGTATTTAACACCCCGTGGCAAAATCCCGCTGCCATCCATTGGGCCACCAATTGAGCCACCCGCCCCACCAACGCCTGGAAAAAAGTCAGATAGCGATCCTGGGGGGAACCATCGGGGTCAATGTGGGGGTAATAGGTTGCAATTACATGGTCTAATAACGTGCTAATCAAATCGGGACGTTGACAATAACGCAAACGTTCAAAAGTACCAAAGCGAATATGGGAACGACTAAACCGCACCATCACAGCGGAGCGCGTGGGGGACGGCTCATCCCCCCGCCATAGTTCTTCCCCCGTTTCCACCAAACTGAAGCAGCGGGAGGTTTTGACCCCCAGGGCAGATAACGCTTCCGCCGCTAACACTTCCCGCACCCCTCCCTTGAGGGTTAAGCGCCCATCCCCCCGACGGGAATAGGGGGTCTGCCCCGATCCCTTGGTGCCGAAGTCATAGAGTTGACCATCAATCCCCCTAATCTGACCATAAAGAAACCCGCGTCCGTCCCCCAATTCAGGGTTGTACACCTGACCATACCCGGCAATTTGATGGCCGTGGTAGCGCAGCGCCAAAAAGGGCCGAACCCCTTCAAACAGCCCAAAGGCTTCAACAAAATCGTGATCATTAACCCCTTGGGGATCCAGTCCTAGGGTCGGCAACAACGCATCATTGCGAAACCGGAGGTGATGTTGGGGAAAGGACGCAGCGCTGACGGGATCGTAAAAGTCATCCCCGAGGGATTCCAGGGCCGGTTCGTAGGCAAGGGTTAAGAACGGATTAGTCACAATGGCAGGCAAAAATAACAGTAAATTACCGCCGTCAAGGCAGCAACAATAATGGTATTATCCCAACGTCCTCCAGTTTGTGCTAGCCAGTGTTTTCGTCGGCAGGATACGGGGCAGAGATTAATTGGCGATCGCCATTTGGCTCAGCAATGGGCTAATTACTCGGGTAAATAGTCAGCATCAAGGACTTGGTTAGGGGTAAAGGGACATTCAGGGGGAAACGTTTTACGGGGAAGATTGGTTTCATTAACGGCCGCCCGAATTGCCTTTTGATAACACTCTGGAAAAATTTCTTGAAAATGGGGTTTTAAGCTAGGACTATTTTTGAGGATAAGGTCTAATTGATCCCTTTGCTCATCAATAGTATTCAACCAACTCGAGGTTCGCTTTTGAGGTTGATATTTCCACTTAAGCAAATGCATTAGCAATACCTTGAGACGACTAAAAGTTTCCCGTTTGTCACTATTTCCCATCGACTTAATTTCTTCGATCAAGTTTTCTCGGTCTAGTTCTGTTAAATCTCCATTTTGAAGTTGGTCAATGGTTTGTTTTATCCAAAGATTAAAGTCTTGATGATAGAGCGTTTGAGTGGTCATGATTTATTATCCCTAAACACGAGTCCAAAATTTGCTTGTCTAATCTTGTGGTGCAAAAAGAAACTACAATCTGTATTTTAACTCGTGCGATAATGCTTACAGCTAATCTTAGCGCCCTACGATGGGATCATCGTTCATCCCCTCGTTTAACCCACCTTTCGCTGTTCCTACCATGACCCTCGCCAAACGAATTTTGCCTTGTTTAGACGTCAACGCGGGACGGGTGGTGAAAGGCGTCAACTTTGTGGATCTTAAAGATGCCGGCGATCCGGTGGAATTGGCGCGGGTTTATAACGAAGCCGGGGCCGATGAGTTGGTTTTTCTGGACATTACGGCGACCCATGAACAGCGGGACACCATTATTGACGTGGTGTATCGTACCGCAGAGGAGGTCTTTATTCCCCTCACCGTCGGCGGTGGTATTTCCACCTTAGAACACATTAAACATTTGTTAAGGGCCGGGGCGGATAAAGTGAGCGTTAACTCCTCAGCGGTGCGGGATCCCGACTTTATTAACCGGGCCAGTGACCGCTTTGGTCGGCAGTGTATTGTGGTGGCGATCGATGCCCGGCGACGGGAGGATTCTCAGAATCCGGGTTGGGATGTGTATGTGCGCGGGGGACGGGAAAATACGGGGCGTGATGCGATCGCCTGGGCCAAGGAAGTGGTCCAACGGGGAGCGGGAGAACTGCTGGTGACCAGTATGGACGCCGACGGCACCCAAGCAGGCTATGATTTAGCCCTAACGTCCGCCATTGCTAGCCAAGTGGAAATTCCGGTTATCGCCTCCGGTGGAGCGGGCAACTGTCAACATATCTACGAAGCTTTAACCACGGGCAAGGCAGAAGCAGCGTTACTGGCATCATTGTTACATTACGGCCAACTCACCATCGCGGAACTGAAAGACTTTTTGCACGATCGCCAAGTGCCCGTGCGCCAGGTCTAGGGGAGATCTTGAGAAAAGCTTAAATTCCCTAAATTTTCTTGCCACCTTAATGACATCGATTAAAATGGGAATAGGTTTACATTTTGTAACATATGTTGGTGCCCATTCTCATTTTTGATGTTGCGCTGGTGGCGTGGTCACTACACCTGATGCAACAGGCGATCGAAGAGCAGGAATTTTCGTTGATGTTGGCAGGAACCCTGGTGGCATCGGCGGCGGCCGCCACGTTGGTGGTGTATTTTTTGATGGGTAACTGTCTTTCCTACCTTGCCCAATTGTCGTAGCATGCTTGATCGGTGTGTTAAGGCCACGTTTTCCCCTTGATGAAACTGATTTCCCTCAATTCCTATTCCCCCCATCGCCCTACGTTTCTCTACTTACCCGGCATGGATGGCACCGGGAAATTGTTCTACCGCCAACAGGCTAACTTAGCAGACCACTTCAACTTGCTAGCCCTAGCCCTCCCCCCTAACGTTTTACCTCCCACCTGGACGGCGATCGCCATCCAGCTTCACCGGCGGTTAGCCCACCAGCATCTCCCCCATCCCCTCTACCTGTGTGGTGAGTCCTTTGGGGGCTGTTTAGCCCTGGCCTATGCCGCTCAATTCCCTGACCAGATTGCGAAGTTAATCTTGATCAACCCCGCCACCGGTTTTGACCGCCGCCCTTGGTTGCAGTTGGGCATCCCCCTGAATCGTTGGTTACCGGATGTGTTTCAGGGGTTAACCACCTTGACCGGCCTACCCTTTTTGGCCGCCATTGATCGGATTCAACCCGGCGATCGCCGTCAATTACTCAATGCCATGCGGTCCCTCCCCCCGTCAGTGATTGCCGATCGCCTAGCGTTGTTACAAAATTTTTCAGCCTCAGGCATTAATTGGCAGCAAATCCAAACCCCTAGCCTAATCCTGGCCAGTCAAGGCGATCGACTACTGCCGTCCGTCGAAGAAGCGTATCGCCTCCATGCCCACCTCACCCACGCTAAGGTGCAGATATTGCCCCACAGTGGTCATGCCTGCCTATTAGAAACAGAATTATCCCTTAGACAAATTTTGGCCGCCAGCCAATGGCTACCCCAATCCCCCCGCTTAACCAAGGCCGGTCGATAAAACTGGATGCAAAGTCTTTGATTAAGATTGTGGAGTAAGATGGGGCGAAACCGTTGCTGACACAGCAGGATTTTTGAAGTATTTCGAGGAAAAAATAGGACGATGAATATTTTTACCCCCTTTCTAGCGTTGGGATTACTGTGGCTGATGGTTCCCGCCGTCAAGGCAGAAGCCGATAAGACCATGATTTTTGAGAGCAATCAAGAGTCTGGCAACAACGTTGAAGGAGAAATTCGCCAGGGCGACCTCACCGCGACGCTCCGTTATCGGACGGAAACCACCGATGGTTTAAAAAGCTGGACGCCGATTGTGACGGTTTATGTGAAGAATCAAGCCGTGGCCACCGTTCAAGGAACAGAGAATTTGTTTTTCCCGGCCGGTCTGATTCAGATTACTGAAATGGATCGTCGTAATCCCTACCCAGAAGTCATTTTGTCCACCTACACCGGCGGTGCCCACTGCTGTAATGAAGTGACGGTTTTGACCAGTAACCCAGAGGGTAAGCAGTGGTTTCCCGTTGAATTAGGGTTATTTAACGGGGGTCCCCATCCGGCAGTGGATATCGACAATGACGGGATTGATGAATATGTCGAGATAGATAACCGCTTTCTATATCGGTTTACGTCCTATGCTGCCAGTTTTGCCCCGGCGCAAGTTTGGCAAATTCAGGGTATGAATGCCGTTGACGTTACCCATAAGCCTCAATTCCTATTCCTACATCAGGAAAATTTAGACGATATGTCTAAGCGGTTTTCAGAAGATTGGTTCAAAGATGACCCCAATGGATTTCTGGCAGCCTATGTGGCCAATAAAGCCCTAGTGGGGGAATTGGAAGATGGTTGGCAAACAATGATGAAATACTATGATGATACCTATGCTTGGGGATTATCTGACTGTAAACAATATGATGAGCAATATAATTGCCTACAAGAAGCGAAATACGACTCCTATCCCGAGGCATTACGGCAATTTTTGATTGAAACGGACTACATTCGCAATTAAGCGCTTCCCCCAAGATTGAGTCACAGTTCTCCATCCCCCCAGGGATTAAGCCCCCATCGTCTCACTGCCTGTCGAATATTAGGGTTCATCATAGCCGATCGCCACTAACCTGTTTTCCCAATGACGATCACTGTAACGACTATGTTAAATGCACTATTTCTGATTAGAGAATTGTGATGTTTTTGTCATGATCATGCTAATTTTTAAACTTTTGTGATAGTCTGGCAGTCTCGCTTTAACCCCCAGAATTTTATGTTGCATCCGCTTCTGAAACCGTCACTTTTGCCTTTGGTGTGTTTTGCTGGATTGATAAGTTGTAAAACGAGTTTTGCGAACCAACCCTCAACGGCGATTATTCAGAGTTTAACGGCGGGCGATCGGGCCTGTTACGTGGAGTTAATGGATGACTTGGGTAATGTGTCCACCCAGTATGCAGATTTTGAAATTTGCGAACA
>JAYKHU010000213.1:0-19753 GCA_035285105.1 Synechocystis sp. | reverse complement strand
GATGCAAGACCTCACCGCCACCCTTCTGGTCTCCTGTCCCGATCGCCCTGGTATTGTGGCGACCATTGCCCAATTCATTTACCAACACCAGGGCAACATTATCCATGCCGATCAGCACACGGATTTTTCGTCAGGGTTATTTCTCAATCGGGTGGAGTGGCAACTGACGGATTTTCAACTTAGCCGAGCTGAATTATTAACGGCTTGGGGAGCGCTGGCCCAAACGTTGCAAGCGGATTGGCAACTGCACTTTGCCGACCAAGTACCCCGTTTAGCGTTGTGGGTATCCAAACAAGATCATTGTTTACTGGATTTGCTCTGGCGTTGGCAATCTAATGAATTACCCTGTGACATTCCCTTAATCATCAGCAATCATGGGGACTTAAAGGCGATCGCCGACCAATTTGGCATTGACTTTTATCATGTTCCCATCACCAAAAGTAATAAGGCTGATCAAGAAGCAGCAGAATTAGCGTTACTGAAAAAGTACAAAATTGACCTTGTTGTCTTAGCCAAATACCTGCAAATTTTAACCCCAGACTTTATTCAACAATTTCCCCAAATTATTAATATCCATCACTCCTTTCTACCCGCTTTTCCCGGTGCCAACCCTTACCATCGCGCCCATGACCGAGGCGTTAAAATCATTGGCGCAACGGCCCACTACGCCACAGCAGAATTAGATGAAGGGCCGATTATTGAGCAGGATGTTGTACACGTTAGCCATCGGGATAGCGTGGCTGATTTAATTCGCAAAGGACGGGATTTGGAACGGATCGTTCTCGCCCGGGCGGTGCGATTACATTTACAACATCGGGTATTAGTTTACGGCAATCGTACGGTAGTTTTTGCCTAATTAACTCAAGTTTTCGTAATAATCGCGGATGCGATCGCGGCGGCGGGGATGGCGTAATTTTTGCAGGGCTTTTGCTTCGATTTGTCGTACCCGTTCCCGGGATAAATCCAAAATGCGACCAATTTCTGACAGGGAATGGGCAATGCCATCCTGAAACCCATAACGGAGGGCAATCACTTCCTGTTCCCGGCTGGTTAAATCTAATAAAATTTGCTGCACATCTTTTTGCAACGATTCCCGAATGAGTTGGTCCTCTGGGGATTGGGCATCGGTTTCCAATAAGTCCAAAAGTTCGGTGTCCTTATCCTGGCCCACTTTTAATTCCAGGGAGATGGAACGGGGAACCCGGGTGAGCACTTCCCGCACCTGTTCGGGGGTCATCTCCAACTCAATGGCGATTTCTTCGACTTTGGCGGTGCGCCCTTTCACTTGGGATAATTTGCGCTGGGCCCGTTTGATTTTATTCAGTTTTTCGGTGATGTGGACGGGCAACCGAATCATGCGACTTTGGGTGGCGATCGCCCGGGTAATGCCTTGACGAATCCACCAGTAGGAATAGGTGCTAAAGCGATAGCCTTTGGTGGGATCAAATTTTTCCACGGCCCGTTCTAAACCGAGGGTGCCTTCTTGGATCAGATCCAACAATTCCAAGCCCCGATTCTGATATTTTTTCGCTACTGAAACCACCAGCCGTAAATTGGCCTTAATCATGTGGTCTTTGGCTTTAAGACCCTGTTTTTGCTGCTGTTCCAATTCCTCCACCGTTAAGCCCGCGAGATCGGCCCAGGCCGCTTTACCTTGTTTGAGGGTTTCCTTGAGGGTGGCAACGCTTTGATCGAGGTGATGGGCCCACCGTTCATAGGAAGGACGATGCCCTAGGGTAGCTAACAGTTGGTCATGGACGGCGATCGCCGCTTGGTACCGATGGAGATGGCTATTCTCCGCCGCCCCACTTTTTTGGAGTGCCAGCAAAGACAAATAGCTTTGAACTTGTTGGGCGATGTGTACTTCCTCATCCTTTTTAAGCAGGGGAATGCGCCCAATATCCTGCAAATAAAGCCGCACCAAGTCCGTGCTGGCCTGTTGACGGCGGGCAACGGCGGTATATTCTAAATCCGGCAATTCCACCGTTAACGCCAGTTCATCTTCGGCTGACATCAAATCCCCGGCCAATAGGTCGCTGGGGTCATTGTCATCATGGTGAGGAATCATCATGGCGGTGAGGGGTTGACGGGGATGGTTGATGTCGGATGACTGTAACATTCTAGTTTTCGCTTCCTGCGCCACGATGGCAGGTCCTGTAGTTGTGACGGAGATCACTGACGATTGGCACTCTACAATTTATAGTTCCCACTTAAAAACCCATATTTAACATAACTGCCGAGTCACTGGAGGAAATAACGTCGGGGAGGGTTATTAATCCCGGGGTTTAAGGGGGAGGAGAATGTTACCCGTGGGAAGGGCGTTTGTCCCAGGGATCCCCCTCCAAGGAGTACCAATATTAATCTAATTAAACGGCGATCGCCGCAAGAAAGCGATTCGTAAAAATACGGAAAACCGCCTAACCAATTGACGGTCGGCTTTTACAATAAGTGTAGCCGCTTGTCCCGTTGATGGTGTTACATTCAATGCCGTCTCTCAAATTGATAAACTGGGAAAAAGAGGGGGACCCATCCACCGACATAAGCCTGGAAGAAACGGGAACGTAGTCCTATCTTGGCGTCCTTGAAGCACCCCTCAATACCCATGACAGAGGGAGACTTAAAATTGATGAACAAAGTTTGGCTAGGAGGAATTTCATTAGGGTTAGGGGCCTTTCTCTTTTGTGCCAATTTTCCCACTGACCTAGGGTTTTTCCAAAAACTGTACCTGGTTATTTTCGCTTCCAAAGCAACGTTCCTGACCGGTTATTTCCTGCCCGGCTTTTTGCGGAAACAGTTTCTGGCTCCCTCCCTTTCCCCCCGCTCTGTACGATTCCCTTGGCATAAATAACTGTTTCTCTTTTCCCTTATTTATCGGTTATGAAAAATCGTTTCGTTGCCTTACTCTTTGCCCTGTTCCTAGGAAGTTTCGGGTTGCACAAATTCTACCTAGGTCATATCTTGGGCGGAATTATGTATCTGATTTTTTCCTGGACAGGAATTCCGACGATTCTATCCTTTATCGACGTCATCCTTTTGGCAACCATGGATGAACGAAAGTTTAATGTGATTTATAACCATCAATCGTTACCCGCTGCCCCATCGGAACGCATCGAACGCTTGGATGTGGCTATTATTAAAGCCTGTTCCAGTAAGGCGATCGGGGCGACGGTCAGCGAGTGTATTGTCGCCACCGGGGAAGATCCCCACAAAGTTAAAGAAACCATTGACGTCCTCTGTCGTAAGGGGTTTTTAGTGCCGGATAATCGGGAAGGGGACTACGCAGTGGTGTATAAATCCGTTTGAGATCCTTGTAAAATTGAGCAGCCAATCTCGCTGACAAGGATTAAGTCCGGTGCAAATAAAACCATCATTACGACGACTGACAGGTCTCATTTTATTGTTTGTTTTTGCATTAGGATTGGGGCTATTTACGCCGGCTTGGGGTCAGGGTAAGACGGAAATTCTGTGGGATGAGTGGGGGATTCCCCATATTTTTGCCCCCAATGAGGCCAAGTTATTTGAAGCCTTTGGTTGGGCCCAAGCCCAGGGCCATGCCGATTTGTTGTTAACCCTCTACGGGGAGGCTCGGGGACGGGGGGCGGAATATTGGGGCATTGATTACCTAGAGACAGACCAATATGTCCGCCTGATGGGGATTCCGGAACGAGGGGCGCAGTGGTTGAAGGCCCAAAGTCCAGCGATGCGACGCAATTTACAGGGTTTTGCCCAGGGCATTAATCGCTATTTACAGCAGCATCCCGAGGTGGGGAATCCGAACCTCCGCCAGGTGTTACCGATTCGGGCAGAGGATGTGGTAGCCCATGTGCAACGGGTGTTGTTATTTCAATTTGTTAGTAGTCCCCAGTTAATTGCCCGGTTAGCGGGTCAAATTCCGCCGCCGGATGTGCCCCTCGCATCCAACGCCTGGGCGATCGCCCCTCAGCAGTCCCAATCCCAAAAGGCGATGTTGTTGGCCAATCCCCATTTACCCTGGAGCGGATTATATCGATGGACTGAAGCGCAGTTGGTAGCGCCGGGGATCAATGTCACCGGGGCAGCATTGGTGGGAACGCCAGTGCCAGAAATCGGCTTTAATGACGATCTCGGTTGGAGTGTGACGGTGAATTATCCCCACAATGTAGGCAAGTATGCGTTAACCCAAACCGCAGGGGGCTACGAATGGGATGGGGGGGTTAAGCCATTCGATCGCCAACGCCAAACCCTCAAAATTCGTCAAGCCGATGGCAGTGTGCAAACCCTACAATGGGACACCCTCCAAAGTGAGGCGGGGATCGTGGTTTCCCAACAAAAGGACAATGCCTATGCCATTCAGGTGCCGGGATTAGACCGACCTGGGGCGATCGCCGCTTTTTTGCAGATGGGTAAGGCTAAGAATTTAGAACAATTTGAGCAAGCGTGGCAAACCCAACAGATCCCCATGTTCAATGTCCTCTACGGCGATCGCCAGGGCAATATTTTTTATTTGTACAATGCCCTCACCCCGGAACGGGAGGGAACCTGGCAGGACTGGGATCGCATCCAACCGATTAATCAGAGTGAAGATTTAAGCAGGGATTACTATGCCTACACCCAATTACCCAAACTGAAAAATCCCCCCACCGGTTGGCTACAAAGCAGCAATGATCCCCCCTGGACTAGCACGTTTCCACCGGTGTTGACCCCCAAAGATTACCCGGAAAGTCTAGCTGCCCCTGACCTGGGTTTTGCCCCGTCCCTATTGAGAAGTCAACGGTCGATTAAATTACTCCAGGGCGGGGAACGTCTCAGCTTAGATCAGCTGCGGGACAAGGCCTTGAGTAGTCAACTGGAGTTAGCCGATCGCATTGTGCCCCTATTAGTGTCGGCGGCTAACATTTTGGCCAATCCCATCGGTGTAGAAGCAGCCCAAGTCCTGAAAACCTGGGATAAGCAAGCTAACCCGGATAGTCGGGGGGCCGTGTTATTTATGCTCTGGGCGTTGACCATTGGGGCCGATAACGTGTTGGGGGGGCAATGGAACCCAGCCGATCCCCTCAATAGCCCCAGTGGCATGGCGGACATTAACCGTTTTATGGCGGTGCTAGAGGGGATTGCGGCCCAGGTGAAATTACTGTACGGCAAGCTCGATGTTAGTTGGGGCGAGGCAGTCACCATGGCAGCGGGAAACTTTCGCTATCCGGCCACCGGGGCCCCCAGTGAATTGGGCAGTTTTCGGGTTTTAACCTTGAGAACCAACGGTGATCAAACTTTTCAACCCATCGCCGGGGATAGTTATGTCAGCGCGGTGGAATTTGGCTATCGCCCCTTGGCCCAGAGTGTGTTGGTCTATGGCAACGCCAGCCAGCCCGATTCCCCCCACAACGGGGATCAACTCCGTCTCTATGCCAACAATGAATTTCGTCCCGCATGGCGATCGCCGTCGGAGATCAACGCTCATTTGGAAAAGCAGGAAATCCTCTGACAATTCCCCTTGCGTCTTTCGGCTTCTACCCTGACAATAGGCTCAAGTCCCAGAGTATATCTACTTAAACCATTTTTATTAATTTAGTCCCCCTGTAACCTGTGATCGCCATTTACCCAGGCAGTTTCGATCCCATTACCCTCGGTCACTTGGACATCATTGAACGGGGAAGTCACCTCTTTGAACAGATTATTGTGGCGGTACTTTGCAACCCCAACAAAGAGCCGATGTTTTCCGTGGAAAAGCGGCTGGCCCAAATTGAATGTTGTACCCGGCATCTTGCCAACGTCAAAGTGGACAGTTTTATGGGACTCACCGTAGACTATGCCAAACGACAACAAGCCACGGTGTTATTACGGGGATTGCGGGTATTATCTGATTTTGAGAAAGAACTACAAATGGCCCACACCAACCAAACCCTTTGGGATGGCATTGAAACCGTTTTTTTAGCCACTGCCAAGGAATATAGCTTTTTAAGTAGTAGTATTGTCAAAGAAATTGCCAAATTTGGTGGCGCGGTGGATCATCTCGTCCCGGCGCCGATTTTGGATGACATTTGCTCCTATTATCGGTAATCTACCTGATACGCTGATTTTGCTTTATTGTCTTCGTCATTCGCCCGCATAACACCATGACCCGTCGAGAAAGTGCCAATCCGGAAGTAACTGATAATAGCGCCATTGTGCCGCGCCAGGCGGTGGATTTTGATATTCGCCAACAGTTGGCAGAGCTGCAAGAGCTTCTCTATGACAGTTTCCACATTCCTTTGACTGCCTGGAGCGTGGTGGATGAGGAAAAAATTCTCGACCAAATAGATGTCATTGCGGAGTTTATCCCTGGGGCCGTACAACGGGCGATCGCCGTCCTCGAACAGGAAGCACAGATTATCCATAACGCCGAACTCGAAGCCCAACGCATTCAAGAAATTGCCCACCAGGAAGCCCTGCGGATCCAAGATGAGTCGGGAATTATCCAACGGGCCCAACAGGAAGCGGATCACTATCGCCTCCAAGTACAACAGGAATGTGATAGCCTCCAGCGGCAGGTGCAACAGGAATGTGACACCCTGCAACGGCAAACCCTGAGTGAACTGGAACAAATTAAACAAGTCACCCACCAGGAATTGCAGCAATTTCGCCAGCAAACGAACCGGGAATGTGCGGATATCCTGCGGGATGCTGACCAGTACGCAGACACCGTTTTGGGACGGCTCGAGGGGAGTTTAGCCGACATGATGCGGGTGGTGAGTCAATGCCGACAGATGTTATACGAGAATTCTCCCCAGCATAATCCGGCGAATCATAACCACCATGCCCGCCCCGCGGCCCCCGCCGCCCCGCCGGCCGCCGTCAATAAACCCCGACCCGATCGCCCCCGCCGTCGGTCTCGGTAGGGGAGAGCAATGACTGAACGTTCCGACTTAGAGCAATTACGGCATGCATTGCAGCAATGGCCCCCTGGGCTAGATTGGCAACCCAGTGCCGATCAACAGGAAGCCTTGGGTCAGTTATACGCCGAGCTGTTAAGGGGGAATCAACGCTTAAATTTAACCCGCATTACGGCCCCGGCAGAGTTCCTCGAAAAGCATCTTTGGGACTCTTTAGCTGGCGTTTTACTCTCCCCTGCTTGTCGACAGTTGGCGGCAGCAGCGGTGATTGATATTGGCACGGGGGGCGGCTTTCCGGGGTTTCCCATTGCCATGACGTGGCCCCAGGGGAAAGTGACCCTGTTGGATTCCACCCGTAAGAAAATCGCGTATTTAGAAGAATTGGGCTACCGTTTAGGGCTATCCAATCTGAACTTTGTGGTAGATCGCGCCGAATCCCTAGGACAACAGCTCCAACACCGAGAACACTACGACCTAGCCACCATTCGAGCAGTGGGGGAAGGGGCAGTCTGTGCGGAATATGGGCTACCCCTGTTAAAGGTGGGGGGAATTTTGATTCTCTATCGCGGGCAATGGTCTGAGGAAGACGGCGATCGCCTGGCAGCGGTGAGTCAACGCTTGGGAGGAAGAGTGCTAGAAACGATCCCTGTGGAAACCCCCTGGACCCAGGCCCAGCGCCATTTTGTTTATGTGATCAAAGACACACCGACCCCCGCCGACTTTCCCCGGGCGATCGGCATTCCCCGTCAGCACCCCCTCATGCCCCCGGATGCAGGGCAGTGATGAACCGTTTAAGCCTTGATTTTGTAACGAAAAAAGACAAAACCCGTTATTTCTAATCAAACCTTAATTTGGATCGAGCAGTATAAACAAAAGACATCACAACGGAGCATAGCCCTATGGCTTACATAACCGACAATCCTTTAATTCAGGTGGAAGATGACCGTACCGGTCTGACGGTGGAAACGTTGAAACGGGCGTTAGCAGATAATTTGTTTTATGTTCAGGGAAAATTTCCCGGCATTGCCACGAAACATGATTGTTATATGGCGTTAGCCTACACCATTCGCGATCGCCTCTTACAACGGTGGCTTAATACCTTTCAAACCTACATGGCCTGTGATAACCGGGTGGTCTGCTACCTCTCGGCGGAATATTTGTTGGGGCCCCATTTGGGAAATAACTTGATTAACTTGGAGCTATACGAACCGGTTAAACAAGCTGTGACAGAATCCGGCTTGGATTTAGCGGAACTGATTGATCTTGAAGAAGAACCGGGGTTGGGGAACGGAGGACTCGGACGGCTCGCGGCCTGCTTTATGGATTCCTTAGCAACCTTGGAAATTCCGGCGATCGGCTATGGGATTCGCTATGAATTTGGTATTTTTGACCAGGAAATTAAAGACGGTTGGCAGGTCGAAATTACCGACAAATGGTTACAACTGGGAAATCCTTGGGAAATTGCCCGCCCTGAGTCGAGCGTGTTGATCAAGCTGGGGGGCCATACCGAATCCTACACCGATGATCACGGTAATTATCGGGTGCGGTGGGTGCCGGGGTCGTTAGTGAAGGGCATTCCTTACGATACGCCGATTTTAGGCTATAAGGTTAGCACGGCCAATAACCTACGGTTGTGGCGGGCGGAGGCGGCGGAATCCTTCGATTTCCAGCGCTTTAACCTGGGGGATTACTACGGTGCGGTAGAAGATAAGGTGTCTTCAGAAAATTTGACCAAAGTGCTCTACCCCAATGATGAGCAGGTTAAAGGGAAACAATTACGACTCGCCCAGCAATATTTCTTTGTCTCCTGTTCCTTGCAGGACATGATCCGCATTCACCTCACAGATAATCCGACCCTTGATAACTTCCATGAGCATTTCGCGGTGCAACTCAACGACACTCACCCGGCGATCGGGGTGGCGGAATTGATGCGGCTATTGGTAGATGAACACCGCTTTGACTGGCATCGGGCTTGGCAAATTACCCATGCCACCTTTGGGTACACCAACCATACCTTGTTACCAGAAGCGTTGGAAAAATGGTCATTGCCCCTCTTCCAAGAATTATTGCCCCGTCACTTGGAAATTATTTACGAAATTAATCAGCGTTTTCTCGATCAAGTCCGGATTAAATTCCCCTATGACGGCGATCATTTATCTCGACTCTCCATCATTGATGAAGCCGGGGAAAAGTCGGTGCGAATGGCCCACCTAGCCACCATCGGTTCCCACGCCGTTAATGGGGTCGCCGCATTGCATAGTGAATTAGTGAAAGAAACCATCCTCAAGGATTTTTATGAAATCTGGCCGGAAAAATTTAGCAACAAGACTAATGGGGTCACCCCCCGCCGCTGGATGGTGCTGAGTAATCCTCGCATGAGTCAGTTAATCAGCCAACAGATTGGGGATGGGTGGATTAAGGATTTAGATAAACTCCGCCAATTAGAACCCCATGCCGCCGACGCTAATTTTCGTCAGCAATGGCGCTTGATGAAGCGTTCTGTCAAGCAGGATCTAGCCAACTATATCCAAGCCCAAAACGGATTACGGGTGGATCCGGATTCGCTGTTTGATGTCCAAGTCAAGCGGATCCATGAGTATAAACGGCAACATTTGAATATTCTCCACGTTATTCACCTCTATCTGCAACTTAAACAGAATCCCAATCTGGATATCCCCCCCCGGACGTTTATTTTTGGGGGCAAAGCCGCGCCGAGTTACTACATTGCCAAGTTGATTATTAAACTCATTAACGCCGTTGGGGAAGTTGTGAACCAGGATCCCGCCATTGGCGATCGCCTTAAAGTGGTCTTTCTGGCCGACTACAACGTCAAATTGGGGCAACGGGTTTACCCCGCAGCGGATTTATCCGAACAAATCTCCACCGCCGGGAAGGAAGCGTCGGGAACCGGCAACATGAAATTTTCCCTCAATGGGGCCCTCACCATTGGCACCTTAGACGGCGCCAACATTGAAATCCGTGAAGAGGTGGGGGCTGAAAACTTCTTCCTCTTTGGGCTAACCACCCCAGAGGTGGAGCAAACCCTGGCCCAAGGCTATCGCCCCTGGGATTATTACCAAAATAATGGCAATCTCAAAGCCGTTATTGACCTGATTAATTCGGGCTTTTTCTCCCACGGTGACCCCAACCTATTCCGTCCATTGATGGATTCTTTGCTGAGCAATGACCCCTATCTGGTCATGGCCGATTTTCAGTCCTATTGCGACTGTCAAGCCCAGGTGAGTCAGGTTTATCAGGATCAGGACCGGTGGTCTCAGATGTCGATTTTAAACGTGGCCCGCATGGGAAAATTTTCCTCAGACCGCACCATTCGGGAATATGCCGAAGAAATTTGGTCCATTAACCCTGTCTCCATCGAGCTAGAGGATCTCTGTCCCGATGGGCAATGTTTGCTGATCAATCACAGCAAGTAGATGGGGGTTGAAAATTGTAAGACCCCCCCAGCCCCCCTTGACAAGGGGGGCTGGGGGGGGATGGGCCGTTGCCCAACAAAACCCTCCCTAATGCCAGGATCAAATTGTATCGTTCATCACAAAAAAATCCTCCGCTGATGGGGGGGGACGATCGCCATCCGTTAAGGCTGATTTGACGGCGTTACTGTCATCAACATCTGATCCCCTATCGAGGTCAATGGCGATATGTAAAGGTAAAACATTTAATGTTTCATCCCATTTCCCTTGATCCCCGTCACTTTCTTTCCCCAAAACACTACAAAATCTAACAATTTTGTTACCTAATAATAGTCTTTGATCCCATAAATATGTCGTTTTGTAAAAGGAACATTAAGAGATGCTAAAGAGAAAGTGTCAATAAAAGTCGAGGAAAGTCAATCAGGGCAAGTCTTTGGGCTATATTTTGACCACTTCAGCTTTAGGGCAAAATTGTGAATACCTTGATAGGAAATGTCAGGGTTTCCCCGGATTAATGATTCTTGATATTTGCCTTTAATGCTCCTCCTATGAAAACTGCTAACTTTATGACCACCTCCTGCCGCTATTGCCGCTACTACCAAGCTGAAGGTAGACGGGGGGGACTGTGCCACCAGCTTAATGTCCCCGTCCAAGCGCAATGGAAAGCCTGTACCCTGGCGGCCCGCCCCTTTGGCACAGCATGGGACAATTTGGAAGATGTTGTTCACCTTGAACACGCTTATTCCCTTGATCCCCAGACAGTGGCGATCGATGCGGATGAGCACGTTGAAATTGCGTAAGCGGGGATCAGGTCAGCATTAAGGCGTCTCCCCCCTCAGAAAGGGACCTTTAGGGTAGCCAGGGATATTGACGAAAATCCGGGGTGCGTTTTTCCAAAAAGGCTTGTTTCCCTTCACTGCCTTCTTCGGTCATGTAATACAGCAACGTGGCATTACCCGCCAACTCTTGCAATCCGGCTTGGCCATCGCAATCGGCGTTAAAGGCTGACTTCAGACAGCGAATTGCCAAAGGACTTTTACTCAGAATTTCCGTCGCCCATTGAATGCCCTCCGTTTCAAGTTGTTCAATGGGGACGACCGTGTTAACTAATCCCATCTCCAGTGCTTGCTGGGCTGAATATTGCCGACAGAGAAACCAGATTTCCCGCGCTTTTTTTTGTCCCACAATGCGGGCTAAGTAGCTGGCTCCAAAGCCGCCGTCAAAACTGCCCACCTTGGGGCCCGTCTGGCCAAAAATCGCGTTCTCAGCGGCGATCGTTAAATCACACACCAAATGCAGAACATGACCGCCCCCGATCGCATAGCCGGCTACCAGGGCAATCACCACTTTGGGCATGGAACGAATCAGGCGTTGTAGATCCAATACATTCAACCGTGGGGTGCCTTGCTCGTCAAGATAACCTGCTTCTCCCCGCACTGATTGATCGCCCCCGGAACAAAAGGCATATTTGCCATCGGTGTGGGGCCCCCTCCCCGTCAGTAACACAACACCGATGCGGGCATCTTCCCGGGCATTACAAAAGGCATCATAGAGTTCAAACACTGTTTTGGGGCGGAAGGCATTGCGCTTGTGGGGTCGATTAATCACGATTTTGGCGATGCCGTCGGCTTTGTAATACAGAATATCCTCATAGGTTTTTGCCACATGCCAATCCATGGTTTGCCTCGATAACGGTTGGGGATTAATTAATTCATTCCTTATCTTACGGGGCTGAAGCGGATCTCTTGCCCCTGCCACCCTTTACAATCAACAAAATGTCAGACTGCTTCCCCTTAATTAATAATTTGCCATGGCCTTGTTTAACCGTTATCAGGTCGAGACCCCAGAGAGTGTGGCCTTGGAGTTTACCCTGGCGGGCATTGGTAATCGTCTCTATGCGGTGCTGATTGATTATCTGTGTTTGGGCGGGATGCTAGTGTTTTTGTTAATTCTCTGGGGCGTATTGGCTTATAACTTGGCGGCATTTTGGCGTCGTTGGGAGAATGGGCAATTATGGTTAATGGCCGTGCAATTACTATTAATCTTTGCCGTTTACGTAGGCTATTTTGTCCTGTTTGAAACCCTCTGGCAGGGGCAAACCCCGGGAAAGCGTCGGGCCAAAATTCGGGTGATTTGTAGTGATGGCCGACCGGTGGGATTAACCCAGGCAACCCTACGGGCCCTACTACGGCCCATTGATGATTGGCTCTACGTGGGGGCGTTGATGATTATTTTCGATCACCAGGAGCGGCGCATTGGGGACTGGTTAGCGGGCACATTGGTGATTCGGGAAGGGCGGACTCACCCCGGCGATCGCCGGCTTAGGCTACGTTATCCAGAGCAGGCGGAGACCGTGGCCCGACGGCTAATCACCCAGGGGAATCTGGGATTATTGACCCCCGATCATTGGTTGGTGATTCGAGATTACTTACGGAACCGTCCGGAGCTATTAGCCAGGGCCAAAACCGAGACGAGTCAGCGTTTAGCGAAGCAAGTCATCACCTTACTGCAATTATCTGAGGAGGACGCAGACAACGCACCGGATGTTCTCTTGGAGGCTGTGTATGTGGCTTGCCAGGATGCCATCGTCGGCCCTGTCAGCCATCAACGGGAACCCTAAAGGGTTTCTGGATCGACCCCTAACGCTTTTAACTGAGCTAGCAGGCGATCGCCCCGTTGTTTTTCTGCATCCAGGGCCAGTTTTGCCTGCTCCGCCTCTACCCGGGCCTGTTCTGCTTGTTGCGCTAAGGCGATTGTAGTTAAAAAGGGGCGGCCATCGGGAAAATACACTTCCAAGGTGTCGGGGGTGAGCAAAAACCGCACCCCTAATAGAGGGCTAGTCCAATCATTAACAAAAGTATTGGACTGATCCTAGCGCAGCCTTGGGTTAACGGGCGATCGCCAACCGCTGGGTCACTAGCACCATACCATCGGAACTGACTAATAGGGCCGATAGCCATTGGGGATCTTCCCCCGCCACGGCCCGTTTGAATAATCCCCCAGCTTGTAACAGTTCAAGCTTGACTTGGGTGGGGTCAAATTGATAGTTGGTCGGGTTAATATCCTGGGCAAAGGCACTGCCCGCTAAGAGGTCATCATCCAGGGGGGTTTCTAAGATGACATCAAAATCGTATTGCTGCCCTGGTTTGACGGCGTTGGGCAGACGCACATTGACCTGGGGAGGATTTTCCCCGGCCGTTAAGGTCATTTTTTCCCCTAGCACTTCTTGACGCACCAGTTTTTGATTAATAAATGTTTGTCGGGAGGTAACCTCTCCCGTTAAGGTGGCGGTTTTCCCTAGCCAGGGGCGTTTTCCCTCAATATTCGTCACCGTTTCCACAATCACCGCGTCCCCATCCCGTCGCCAACTCTGCAATTCGGTTGTGTAGGACATATTTGGGTAGAGTTCCCACAAACGCGCTAAACCCGCTTCAACTTCAGTCAAAGTTAGGCCATCGCTGCTACTAAAATCCGGGCTATAAATCAGTCCAAGTTGTTCAACCTGATGTTGGTTGGCAATGCTGTCCACCTGTTGCAACAGTGCTTTAACGTCGCTAGGAGCATTAGCCTGGGCCAATTCTGTCGCGGGTAAACGCCCGTGTCCCAGGAGACTGAGTCCCAGTCCCCACCCCAATGCCATCAGCCAGCGGGACGGTACAGAAAATCGATGAACGCTACGGAACTGACGCAAGGAAATCATAGGGATTGGTGTAATGACGGGTAAAAAGGGCAGAAACACCACGGAAATGCTGGCACGAATCTCCCCCTCTCACGATATATTATGTCTCAACAATTCTCTCTGACAACGTGACCTGTGCCGATGACTAAACCGATTCGCCTTCTGATTGCCGCTAGTGGAACCGGAGGTCATCTTTTTCCGGCGTTGGCCCTGGCTCAACAATTACCCGATTATCACATTGACTGGTTGGGGGTTCCTGATCGCCTAGAAACAACGTTAGTGCCCCAGGAATATCCCCTACAAACGGTGGCTGTGGAGGGATTTCAGGGGCAGCCAAGTTTAAAAACCATCAAAATTTTCTGGAATTTACTGCAAGCGGTTTTGACGGTTAAGGGTTTGATTGAAACGAAAGCAATTGATGGGATTTGTACCACCGGTGGCTATATTGCCGCCCCAGCGATCTTAGCGGCGAAATGGTGCGGTATTCCCGTCATTTTTCACGAATCTAATTTTATTCCCGGTAAAGTCACTACCTGGTTTGGGCGTTGGTGTGATCAGGTAGCGTTGGGATTTCAGGATACAGCTAACTATCTACCCAATTGCTCCACCGTTTGGGTGAGTACCCCCGTGAGGCAAGAGTTTCGTAGCCCCCAACCCCTCGCGTTAGACATTCCCGGCGATCGCCAACTGGTGGTCATTGCCGGGGGCTCCCAAGGGGCGGTCACCGTCAATCAAAAGGTGCGTTCCTGCGTTTCTGCTTGGGTCGAGGCCGGGGCCTTTATTGTCCATTTAACTGGCAAAAACGATCCCGATGCGGAGCATTTTAGCCATCCCCATTATCTTGCCCTGCCGTTTTTCGACAATATGGCGGGCCTATTGCAACGGGCGGATTTGGCCATTAGTCGGGCCGGGGCTGGAACGTTAACGGAATTAGCCATTACCCAAACCCCCTCCCTTTTGATCCCCTATCCCTTCGCCGCCGAAGATCACCAGATGTATAACGCCCAGGTGTTTGAAAAAGCAGGGGCCGCCTTCGTCTTCCCGCAAAAATCCCTCACCCCGGAAAAATTAGAACAAGCGGGATTAGATCTCCTAAAATCCCCTAGTCAACGCCAACGCATGGCTGAAGCCGCCTCCCATTTAGCCAAACTGGATAGTGCAGAACAATTGGCGGCGATCGTCCGGAAGATTGTGGAGAAGTCCTAGACCTTTCTGCCCCGTTATCCCATTAGACTTCCTCAAAATTACGTTAAAATTTTGGTAAGTTTTCTTCGGAATTACGCTTTTCCCCCCTGGGGGTGTTTAAGCAGTGTTAATTCCCCTTGCAATTTCTCTTTCTCTTTAGTTTTCCCCTCTCCCACCCTGTTTTCATGTTATTTTCCCACCAATCCCCCCTATCCACCTTGCATCAGTACCGCAAACGACGATCCCCCTAGTGACTTTCAACTGTGAACTGTCCTTTTTAATCTTTAGGAGTTTGTCAATGCTACACCGTAAAATATATCAACTATGTACTGATAACCATGAAGTTAGCCTCTATCTGCGGGATCAACAGCGGTGGATTGAAAATGCCAAAATTTTAGCCTTAGAAGGGGATCTCGTCACATTTCGCTACGAGACGGAGGAAGATGACGAAATCTGTGCCTGGGAAGAAATGGTTCGTCTTGAGAGTATTGGTTCCGTCAATCGCAAAGTGGCTTCGGTCTCTCGCTTAGGCAATGAATTACTGGTTTCTGAGGATTGTCCTGAATCAGAGCAACTGTTTGCCCGATCGCCCAAGTCTCCCCCAGAGGATGAAGACGACGAGGGGGAATAGGGAACAGAAAGTAGACGGTTTTATCCCCCAACGTTGGAGCGCTTTCACCCTGCCTGTAAAATAACTCTTAGCCGCCGTTTCCCCTCAACAGAATCGGCTTACCCCGTTATCGAGTACCAGCATGGTTGCCCAGCAGACCCTAACCGAGTTTGATTTAGCCCACTATCTTCAAGAAAAAAAGGGTTTGGTGGAGGTAGCCCTCGACCAATCATTGGCGATCGCCCGCCCGGAAAAAATTTATGAAGCTATGCGCTATTCCCTGTTAGCGGGAGGAAAGCGGTTGCGGCCAATTTTATGTATTGCGGCCTGTGAATTGTGCGGCGGGGATCAAGCCCTGGCCATGCCCACGGCCTGTGCGCTGGAGATGATCCACACCATGTCATTGATCCACGACGACTTACCCGCCATGGATAATGATGATTTTCGCCGGGGTAAACCCACCAACCATAAGGTTTACGGGGATGACATTGCCATTTTGGCCGGGGATGGACTGCTGGCCTATGCCTTTGAGTTTGCCGTCACCCAGACCCCCCAAGCCGATCCCCAAGCGATGTTGCAGGTGGTGGCCCGGTTGGGAAGAACTGTGGGGGCCGCTGGCTTGGTGGGCGGCCAGGTATTAGATTTGGAGTCGGAAGGGCGCACGGACATTACCCCGGAAACTCTGTCTTTTATCCATACCCATAAAACCGGCGCGTTACTGGAAGCCTCTGTGTTAACCGGAGCTATTCTGGCCGGGGCGAGTCAGGATACCCAACAGCGCCTCTCCCGCTATGCCCAGAATATTGGCTTAGCGTTTCAAATCATCGACGACATTTTAGATATCACGGCCACCCAGGAAGAGTTAGGGAAAACCGCCGGGAAGGATATCAAAGCGCAAAAGGCCACCTATCCCAGTCTGCTCGGTATTGAGGCCTCCCGTCAGCAGGCCCAGGGGTTAATTGATGACGCCATTGAGGCCCTACGCCCCTTTGGTCCTGCGGCCTCACCGTTAACGGCGATCGCCACCTATATCATCGAGCGACGGTCTTAGAACTGAATCCCCTTTCAATCCCTTTCCCCCAGACCCAAAAGTTGATTGACCAGTTTTGCAGTATGGTGGACTAGACGATAACCCCCGACCCTGCTTATCCGTTAACCCAGCCGCTGTCTGTTATGCAAGATTTTGGTGAGATATTACACAATCAAGTGTTGGTGATTTCCCTGGCTGCCTGTTTCACTGCCCAAGGCATTAAGGCGATCATGGAGTTAATTCGTAATGGCAAAATTAACCTGAGAGTCCTGGTATCTGCTGGGGGCATGCCCAGTTCCCACTCCGCTTTGGTGGGGGCCTTGGCCACGGGGGTCGGGTTGCAAAAAGGGTGGGGCAGTAATGAATTTGCGATCGCCTGTTTATTTGCCGTGATTGTCATGTACGATGCGGCGGGGGTGCGACAAGCGGCGGGGAAACAGGCCCGGATTTTAAATCAATTAATCGATGAACTGTTCCAAGAAGAACATAATCTCAACGAGGAACGGCTGAAGGAATTACTAGGGCATACGCCAGTACAGGTTTTGGTGGGTTTGGCCCTAGGAATCACCATTGCTTTTTTTGCCACCCCTGTGAGTTAATTCCCCTACGAGACGATGCAAATTGTATTGTTCCTGAGTTCGCTGCTGATCCTGTGGTTGGTTCTAAGCTGGATCTTTAAAGTCGCCGCTGCCACGTTCAAAACGGGGGTCATTGTCATTGCAGTTTTATTACTACTGCACCTAGGCTTTGGCATTTCTCCGGCGGAAATCAGTCAACAAATCCAACAATTTTTCCAGGGCCACTGGCAACCCCAACGGTAACTTGGCCAGGGACAAAGAATGGCGGAAAATAGACGGGGTTAAGCCGGGGTATCCCCCTGACCCCCCGGCCCATTGCCGCTAATCTAGATTAATCAGCCGTTAAGTACAGGTACGGGAGAGCGATTGTGACAGTTAAAATCGGTTTACTGGGTTTAGGAACCGTCGGGACGGGCACCGTCGAAATTTTGCAGGATCCCCTCGGTCGTAATCCCTTAATCAAGGCGATTGAAATTCAGCGGGTGGGGGTACGGTCCTTGGAGAAGCCCCGGCCAGTGGCGTTGCCCGCTTCGGTGTTAACCACGGATCTTGACGCCATTGTGACCGATCCTGACATTGCCATTGTGGTGGAATTAATGGGGGGTCTGGAACCGGCTAGATCCCTAATCCTCAAGGCGATCGCCCATAAAAAACATATTGTGACGGCCAATAAAGCGGTGATTGCCCGGTATGGCCCGGAAATTTACGCCGCAGCCAATGAAAATGGCGTTTACGTGTTGCTAGAGGCGGCGGTGGGGGGCGGCATTCCCATCATTAAACCCCTTAAACAATCCTTGGGGGCCAACCGCATTGAAAGCATTGTCGGCATCTTAAACGGTACCACCAATTACATTTTGTCCCGCATGACCGCCGAGGGGGCGGACTTTGACGACGTTTTAGCGGAAGCGCAACAGTTGGGCTACGCCGAAGCCGATCCCAGTGCCGATGTGGATGGGTTAGATGCGGCCGATAAGATCGCTATTTTGGCCTCCCTCGGATTTGGGGGACGGGTAAAACGGGAGGATGTGGCCTGTGAGGGGATTCGGGGCGTGAGTGCGGTGGATATTGCCTACGCCGACAAATTGGGCTTTGTGATTAAACTGTTGGCGATCGCCGATGGCAATGCCGGGGAAGATTCGGAAGCATTACATCTGCGAGTCCATCCCACCTTAATTGGTAAAGATCATCCCTTGGCCAATGTGAATGGGGTTTATAACGGCGTTTTAGTTACCGGCGATCCCCTGGGTCAGGTGATGTTCTACGGGCGCGGGGCCGGAGCGGGGCCGACAGCCAGTGCAGTGGTATCTGATGTGATCAATATTGTGGGCATTATCACCAGCAGTGACGAAAACCCTGCCCTTGATCCCCTACTAAGTTGTACCCATCAGCATTACTGCCAAGTGTCTCCTATTAGTGAACTGGAAACTCGGTTTTATTGCCGCTTTATCTGTGCCGATGTTTCCGGGGTGATTGGGCATTTAGGTACCAGTTTTGGTAACCACGGCGTTAGCTTGGAATCGGTGGTGCAAATTGGCTTTAGCGATGGCTGTGCGGAAATTGTGGTGGTGACCCATGACGTGCGGGAAGGGGATTTTCGGGCGGCATTGGCGGAAATCCAGCAGCTAGCGGCAGTGAAGGAAATTCCCAGTGTTTTACGGGTTTTATAATCAAATGGCGGAGATTGTTAAACCGAGGAAAAACCCATGACCGACGATGAGATCAAAAACTTAATTGCCTCCAATGCCAAGGCGATCAAGGCCTTAACCCATAATGTTTCTGAATTAGAAAGAGATCGAAAAGGAATTTACGCTCTTTTGGGTCGTATTGCCCGGGCCCAAGCGGATTTCTACGCTACCCAAGCAGATTTCTATGAACGATTCGATCGCCTGGAAGAACGACAAGCCAGAATGACGGAGATTTTAAACCGCTTAGACCCCCATGATTGAACGTAATAGGGGAGAGTTTACATTGCCGATTTTTAAGTTAATGCCCTGGCTGGGTTTATTTGCCTTAGTCAACTTGACGGTGGTAGTTGGAACGCCGGCTCAGGAACCCTTACCCATCACCACTGTTTGCCCAGAGGCGATCGCCAAGCGATTGCAGCGCCATACCGTCAAAGCGGGGGAAACCCTAGAAAGTATCGCCCAACAGTATCAATTAGTACCGGAAACCCTCAAAAGTGCTAATCCCCAACTCAAAGGCCGGGTCACCCCGGGGCAAGGAGTATTGATTCCCCCCTTTAACGGGCGTTTTATTGATGCCCCAGCCGGTGCCAGTTGGCGAGATTTAGCCACCGCCTACGGTCTGCGGGCAGATATTTTGTTTGAAATTAATGGGTGCCAAGAAAAACCCACCCGCGCTTTCATTCCCGGGATAACCTGGACAGAAAAAA
>JAYKHU010000212.1:0-3452 GCA_035285105.1 Synechocystis sp. | reverse complement strand
TATGTAATGAACTGCGGCAATTCTTTCCTGAGAATGCGGTGGAATATTTCATTAGTTATTACGATTATTATCAACCCGAAGCCTATATTCCGGTGACGGATACCTATATTGAAAAAACGGCGTCCATCAATGATGAAATTGATATGCTACGCCATTCCGCCACCCGGTCTTTGTTTGAGCGGCGGGATGTGATTGTGGTGGCATCCATTAGTTGTATTTACGGGTTAGGGATTCCCAGTGAATATTTAAAAGCAGCGGTGCCGTTAACCGTGGGGAAAGAGTACGATCCCCGGCAAGTAATTCGGGATTTAGTCAATGTGCAATATAGCCGCAATGATATTGAATTACAACGGGGCCGATTTCGGCTGAAAGGGGATGTGTTAGAAATTGTGCCCGCTTATGAGGATCGGGTCATTCGCATTGAATTTTTTGGCGATGAAATTGAAGCGATTCGCTTAATTGATCCCGTCACCGGGGAGATTTTACAAAGTTTACCCGCATTAAGTATTTACCCCGCTCGCCACTTCGTGACCCCGGAGGAAACCCTGGCGATCGCCTGTGAACAAATCCGTACCGAAATGGAAGCCCAGGTGGCTGTTTTGGAGAAAAATAATTTATTAGTGGAAGCCCAACGCCTCAGCCAACGCACCCGCTACGATCTAGAAATGTTGCAGGAAGTGGGCTATTGCAATGGGGTGGAAAATTATTCCCGTTATTTAGCCGGACGCAACGCCGGGGAACCGCCGGAATGTTTGGTGGATTATTTTCCCGATGACTGGTTATTGATGATTGATGAATCCCATGTCACCATACCCCAACTACGGGGTATGTACAACGGCGATCAAGCCCGCAAAAAAGTCTTAATTGATCATGGGTTTCGCTTACCCAGTGCGGCGGATAATCGCCCCTTAAAAGCAGAAGAATTTTGGCAAAAAGTGAAGCAATGTGTGTTTGTTTCTGCCACGCCGGGGGATTGGGAATTGGAGCAATCGGGCGATCGCCTAGCGGAACAAATTATTCGCCCGACGGGGGTGTTAGATCCGGAAAT
Organism: Synechocystis sp.; assembly: GCA_035285105.1. Classification (GTDB taxonomy): domain Bacteria; phylum Cyanobacteriota; class Cyanobacteriia; order Cyanobacteriales; family Microcystaceae; genus Synechocystis. The sequence continues at coordinate 2,404 of JAYKHU010000212.1, read as the reverse complement.
CTTTGTGCGTCCCACCACAGGACAAGTAGATGATTTATATGGGGAAATTCAAACGCGGGTAGAACGCAAAGAACGGGTATTAATCACCACGCTAACCAAACGGATGGCGGAGGATCTGACGGAATATTTTTCAGAACGGAGCATTAAGGTGCAATATCTCCATTCCGAAATCCAATCCATTCAACGCATTGAAATTTTACAGGCGCTGCGGGACGGGGAATTTGATGTGTTAATTGGGGTCAATTTGTTGCGGGAAGGGTTAGATTTACCCGAGGTTTCCTTGGTGGCCATTATGGATGCGGATAAGGAAGGGTTTTTACGGGCGGAACGATCATTAATTCAAACCATTGGCCGGGCCGCCCGCCACATCCGGGGTCAGGCCATTTTATATGCGGATAATTTAACCAAAAGCATGGAGAAGGCGATCGCCGAAACAGAACGCCGTCGGGCTATTCAACAGGCTTACAACGAAAGCCATGGCATTACGCCCCAACCGATTAATAAACGAGCTAATAACGCCATTTTGCAGTTTTTAGATATTTCCCGCCGCCTTAATGCCCAACAGTTAGAGGCGGTGTATGAACAGGCAGAAGATTTACCGTTGGAAAAAATTCCGGACTTGATTCAACAACTTGAGGAGGATATGAAAGACGCCGCCAAAAAACAAGAATTTGAAGCGGCGGCCCACTATCGGGATCGGATTCAGTACCTACGCGATCGCCTATTGGGGCACAAAAAATAGCCTGCTAAAATAGGACCCCGGTAAATTCAGTAATTCACCAGGGCTAAAAAAATTAATTCAGTTGTTTACAAACGGCGTTGAAGCGCAATGTGTTGAGCCAACGAGGGGTTTAGAAGAAATCGGCCCAGCGACTGAAGAAGTAACCCCACAACACGGTGGATGCACTGATCGCCAGTAGAAGGTTGGTGAAAAAACGACCCAGCTCAGGGCTACCTTCTAACTGCTTGTCTTCCTGACCGGCGGTAAAAAAGAGAGACCAGGCTTGGTTGCCATTGATAGGGGCGAAACTGTTGAAATCTTTACGGAAGACAACGGGGGCGAAGAGGTCTTTATTTTGATAAATATCCATATCTGCATTCATTGTTATACCTCTCAGTAGCGTTAAAAATAATCAATCCGGTAGGTCCGGAAGGCGATCGCCTGATGTTACAGGGACAATAACCAACCGACGATGCCGTGGCCAGTGATGACTTCCATCGCAAGTAACGAAACGAAACCGATCATGGCGAAGCGACCATTCATTTTTTCGGCGTACTCTGTCCAACCTGCTTGCACGCTGTCATCAACGTAAACTTGGGGTTCAACGGCAAAGTTATTGAGACGATTGTCTTGATCGAGACGAAATCCGCGGGTGGTCATGGTTGTATCCTCTGGGGGTGAGCTGCTTTTGTGTTCTTATGTTAATCAATGTAACGTATTGTTAAGATTTTTGTCAACAATATTGACGTTTTTTGTTTTTTATGGTTTCAGGGTTCAACGAAGAGCAGTCCCCTTGGGAAGGGTCGCGGCGAAATTTAGGTCACAATAATTTCAGGAAGCAGCGGGCAGTGACCGCTTCCACCACGTCAAAATTTTTACCATGACTATTACTGACACGACCGAGTACCGGAAAGCCGACCACATCCGTATCGTGCTAGAGGAAGACGTTTTAGGAAAAGGCGTTACCACCGGGTTTGAGCGCTTTTTTTTGGAGCATTGTGCCTTGCCCAGTGGGGATCTCGATGCGGTGGATCTCAGCCTGCAGCTATGGGGCAAGACCCTACGATCGCCATGGTTAATTAGCAGTATGACGGGGGGAACAGATGCGGCCCGACAGATCAACTTAAACTTGGCTGAAGTCGCCCAGGCGTTAGGCATGGCCATGGGACTGGGGTCCCAGCGGGCCGCAATTGAAAATCCCGATTTGGCCGTCACCTATCAAGTGCGTTCCGTCGCCCCGGATATCTTGTTATTTGCCAATCTGGGGGCGGTGCAACTTAATTATGGTTATGGGGTAGAGCAGGCAAAACGGGCGGTGGAGATGATTGACGCCGATGCTTTAATTCTGCACCTTAATCCCCTCCAGGAAGCAGTTCAACCCCAGGGCGATCGCCAATGGTCGGGGTTGTGGTCAAAAATAGAGGCGTTAGTGGAGGCGTTACCTGTGCCCATCATCATTAAAGAAGTAGGCAATGGCATCAGTCGCAATTTAGCGCGACGTTTGGAAGCCTGTGGTGTGGCAGCCATCGATGTGGCAGGGGCGGGGGGAACCAGTTGGAGTGAAGTGGAAGCCCATCGACAGACCGATCCGGTGGCTAAACAAGTGGCCCACGCCTTTGCCGATTGGGGTTTGCCCACGGCGTTTAGTTTGCGGGAAGTGGTACAGGGAACCCAGTCCCTTCC
>JAYKHU010000211.1:0-7630 GCA_035285105.1 Synechocystis sp. | reverse complement strand
CCAGCGCATTATCAAAAATGGTGGAGTCACTGCCATCGACATTAATCACTGGCTGCACTTTCTGCATATCTTCCCCAAACAAGGGGGACTCAAACAACGCCTGCCGCGCCTGCATCCAGTTCACATTCCCCCGCATCGTATTAATTTCACCGTTGTGGGCAATGTAGCGGTAGGGGTGCGATCGCTCCCAACTGGGAAAGGTATTGGTACTGAACCGGGAGTGAACTAGAGCCAAGGCACTTTCCATATCCGGGTCATGCAATTCCGGGTAATATTGCCCCACCTGGGCTGTGGTCAACATCCCTTTATAAACCAACGTCCGCGACGACAAACTGGCCACATACCAATGGGTGTCAATTTCCGGCGATCGAATGGCACTATGGGTTAATTTGCGAATCACATACAATTTACGCTCAAAATCGAGGTCTTCCGTCATGCCCTCAGGACGGGCAATATAAACCTGTTGCATAAACGGCTCACTGGCTTTGGCTGTCTCTCCTAGCGGACTGTTATCTGTGGGAATATCCCGCCATCCTAAGACTTGTAACCCTTCTTTTTCGGCTATGTCATTAAACCGCTTACGCGCTTCCGCCCGGGCTAAGGGATCTGGCGATCCATAAACATTACCCACCGCATACTGCCCCGGCTCAGGAATGGTAATCCCCTGTTCCCCAGTCACCTTAACAATAAACTTATGGGGAACTTGCATCAAAATCCCGGCCCCGTCCCCCGTATTGGGTTCACAACCACAGGCCCCCCGGTGTTCCAGGTTCACCAAAATCGTTAGCCCACTCTCCACAATGTTGTGGGAGGCTTTACCCTTCATCTGTACAATGAACCCAACGCCACAGGCATCATGTTCGTTTTGAGGGTGATAAAGTCCTTGGGGTTGGGGGGGCGAAGATAACGTTTTCATGGGGCTGCGATACCAACAGTATTGTTTCAAAAAGCACGGCCGGCCAAGGATAAGCTGAGCGAATAACCCCAGCGTCTCATGCCGTAGTTTTTGAATTGTAACGGTGATAACTTCGATTAAGACAGACTGCTTAATGAATCTATTCAGTTTTTGCTCAGGATTTCTTGACGTTAAACACGTCCTCTAAACTGTCAGCCCCTAACAGGCGATCACCCCAAGCCTCCAATTCGGCGATCGAGGCGGCGGTTAACCGTGCGTCAACGTCGGGAGTTAAGGGGCCAAATTTTTGGATTAATAAGCGTTTTAGGAAAAGTAATTCCCCTTCCTGACGTCCCTCTTGAAGTCCTTCCTGACGTCCTTGTTGGAGTCCTTTCTCAAGACCAATGCGTTCCACTGAAGTCACATAGGGCATTTGCAGATTCCTCTCTAGGGGCGAAGGGTCGCTAATTGTTCAGGGGCGATCGCCCCTTGCTCGGTGATAATGGCTGTGATTAAGGCCGCTGGGGTAATGTCAAAGGCCGGATTGTAAAATTGGGCCCCTTCTGGGGTGATGCGGGTGTCCCCCACTTGATAAATTTCCGCCGGATCACGCTCTTCTATGGGAATCTGGGTGCCGTTGTCTAACTGAAAATCCACTGTGGAAAGGGGGGCCGCGACGAAGAAGGGAATTTCATGCATTTTGCACAACACAGCTAGCCCATAAGTACCAATTTTATTCGCCGCATCGCCATTGCGGGCCAGGCGATCGGCTCCGACAACCACCGCGTCAATGCGTTTTTGCTGCATACAATGGGCGGCCATATTGTCGGTAATTAATGTTACGGGAATCCCGGCTTGCACACATTCCCAGACAGTTAACTTCGCTCCTTGTAAACGGGGTCGGGTTTCATCGGCATAAACCCCTGCCAACCGCCCGGCATCCCAGGCGGCCCGGATTACTCCGATCGCCGTGCCATAACCCGCCGTTGCTAGGGCGCCGGCATTACAGTGGGTCAAAATTGTCAATTTCTGAGGCGAATCTGGCAACACAGTTAGTCCCGCGGCCCCGATCGCCTGACAGGTGTGTAGATCGTCTGCTTGGATTTTTTGCGCTTGGGCCAGCATTTGGGCTTTTACGAACGCCACATCTTCGCCACTGTGATAAGCCACATTTAATTGCTGATCGATGGCCCAAAATAAATTAACCGCAGTGGGACGGGTTTGGCGGAACTGATCGGCAATAAATTCCATTTGCGCCACAAATTCCCGCAATTCGGTGGTTTGGATCGGTCTCGCCCCTAAATACATGCCATAGGCCGCCGCCACACCAATCGCCGGTGCGCCCCGCACTACCATGGTTTTAATGGCTCGACACATGCCCTCGTAATCGGAAATGACAACCTCTTCAAAGGCGATCGGTAAACGGGTTTGATCAATCAAAATCACCTGGTTATCCCGCCACGTCACCGGGTAAATTTCTCCCAAACCTTGAGCTTGCATTGCAGTCATCGTCCCACCCTCCCCAAACAGTTCAAACTCAGTATAGCGGCTAATTTATCGTTCATCTCTCTCCGTAGTTTCCCTGAAGGGTCACATCCCAGTAATGATGAGACCAAGTAATTTTACTGACATAGGGTTACCCCCTGGGGCGTGTTCCGTCAGAAGTATGAAGTCTTTTAACAATTCTGGAACCTCCGCTAACTTACCCAGACTATGAAACTATACTTGCCGTAAGCCAATTTTGCTGAATGATCCTCCGCTAAACGATTGGTCGCGGTTGATAGTTTCCCCGAGTGGAGTCCCCCATGTTGTTTGCCGATTTCTGCCATATTTTTCGCTCCGGTCTGACCCTCGCGACAATGATCATTACCGCTGCCACCGCTACCCCCCTCCTCGCTCAACCGCTAATTGCCACCAATCTTCCTGCGGCTTTACCGGCCCATTCCCTTTTGACTCCCCCCCCGGCACTTCCGTCCCCTAACACCGATAGTGAGGCAAACTCGGCGATCGCCGCAGAGGCCGATCCCTTGAATAGTCCCTATCCCGTCCCGTGGCAGTGGATTACCCAAACCCAACAGGATTATGCAGCGCAACAACGCACTGGGCTCCGGTATTATCGCAGTCCGGCATTGGTTTCCCCCTCCGGCAACTACGCCGCCTACAGTCGCATTGAAGTGCGGGCAAAAGCGAACCTATACGAATCCAAAGTGTTAAGTGTGCTCTTTTTAGAAAATTTGCAGACAGGGGAGTTACAAGTGATTCGGGCCAACTCCCCCATCGCGAGCTATCTTCAGCAAGTGGGGGAAAGCAGCCCGGAAATGGCTGGGGTAATTTCCATCTTGATCCCGGCATCGTGGTCAGGCAACGGCGATCGCCTTTTGGCGCGGCAATTAGAAGGGGCCTTTAACTCCTCCGATATCAGCGATTATGCGGTGGTCTGGACTGGGGCAGATACCGCCGTTAAAACCATTGCGGCCAACCCCAAAGCAACCATGGAAACCAGTGCCACATTGCTCGGTTGGCACCAAAACGATCCTGATCAAGTTTTGTTTAAAGTGAGCCACCTAGATGACGAAGAAGGCAATGAAAACCTCGTCTCTGTCTCCTTATCGGGCGATATCCAAACAACCCAAACCCCAGAAGTGATCGGCTTCGGAGAGTTGGTCAGCCGCAGTTGGACGGGGGTGCAAGCCATTTATTAAATTCGTCGGGAATGCTGCACCACTCTGGGCTGAGGGAATAAGGGGTCAGGACGGTGGGTCAATGCCATGCCCTGTTTCTGGTAATATTAAGCCTAAAATAAATTTTTGGAGATAACGCTGTGATTGAACCCCTTTTACTTGGTATTGTCCTAGGACTGATTCCGATTACCCTATCTGGCTTGTTCGTAGCCGCTTATCTTCAATACAAACGCGGCAACCAGTTTAATCTCGATTAATTATCTGTCACCGGGCTAGGGGAGAGGTCCATTCTCCCCTGACGTTCTGCCCTAATAAAAAATGCCAACTTAGGTTGAAAGTGATGGTTAAACCTTATTTCGGGAGAGTTGCCCTGCTATGGTTTGCAGTGGTTGTTCAGGTCGTTGTTGCCCGCATCCCCACCCCGGCGCAAACCAAAATCACCTTTGAAGCGTATAAACAACAGTGTTTAGTCAAAATTCAAAGTGCTGGTATCCAAGGCAAGCTGGCCCAAGATATCTGTAACTGCACGATCGCCACATTTAAACAACAATATAGTCTTGAAAAGTTTAATCAAGTCGTCCAAAAATCTAAAACCGACAAGGCGATCGCCAAGCAATTAGCCGACGTAGGAGAAGCCTGTTTTGAAAAGTATCTCTACGAATAGTTAATCGAAGTAGAAGAAGATATTAGACCACACACAGACCGTTTAGAATCAATCCCTCATATCCTGGGAAATGGGCAAAATAACTTCAAAGCAACTCCCTTCCCCTAAAACCGATGTTAATCGAATATCGCCGCCGTGCAGTTGCGCTAACTTTCGGGAGAGGACTAACCCCAAGCCTGTTCCTTTTTGTTGACGATTAATGGCATTACTAATTTGTTTAAAGGGTAAAAAAAGCTTTTTTTGATCCTCTAGTTTAATTCCAATTCCCGTGTCAATGACCGAAAAAACGAGGCAATCTGCTCGGCGCTCCACTTTAAGGGTGACACTGCCTTCTTCAGTAAACTTAATGGCATTCGATAGCAAATTCAACAATATCTGTTTCCAACGCCGTTGATCCAGACGGCAAAAATCAATCCCTGGGGTAATCTCTAAGATTAACCCTAGTCCCCGTTCTTTAGCCTTAGGTTGAACAATGGAAATAACCGCTAAACACAAATCCTCCACCGCCACTAATTCCCAAAACAACTCTTCACAATTAGCATTAATTTTAGACAGGTCTAAAAAGTCATTGACTAATCCTAAAAGATGTTCCGCCGAGTTGAGAATGCCTTGCACATATTGGTGTTGTTTAGCATTAAGTTCGCCGTAAAGTTCCTCTCGCAACATTTTAGCAAAACCGAGAATTCCCGATAGAGGGGTTCGGAATTCATGGTGAATATGACTTAAATTTAGGCTTTTATCCTCAGCCTCTTTTTCAATAGATGACAGTGCCATCGGCTGATTCTGCCAATAATAGTAACAGGCATAATGGTGAATAATTGCCTGTAAAAACGTGTAGTGCAATGCTTGCCAAGTGCCTGACGTGGATTCTAAAAAAATTCCCCCAACATACTGATTTTGATAACAAGCCCCTAAAAAAAGTTGATCATATTGGGCATTGATAACCCTGATGTCTGGATCAAGTTCTAGGCAGCTTGCTTGGCGATTGGATAATAAAAATTTGCCCTGTTGCAGTTTATCCTGATGGGTTTGAATAAACGTTTTATCCGCTGGCAAGGGATGGGTTTGCCCTGGATGCTGGCTAATATCTGGGGATAAAATGAGGTTGGAAGCTGAGTCGATCTGCCAATAAACAATTTTGACATCGACGATAATACTCCAGATTAACTGCGAAGTAGCTTGCAAAAAATCCTTGGCGGCCCTGTCTTGAAGGGGTAAAAGCTGGGGGGAAAGGCTCATGATCAAGGGCCAGCACTCATCGCGGAGAGAAGGGGTTAAGGGACACCCTAACCTAAATCATAATAACAAAACCCTTGTTTTTTATCCGTTAGTAGGTTGATATAGGTTAGGTATAGTTCTTCCCCTGGAATCGGATTGGCAAATTCGGGAGGTTGCTTGTAATCAGCGCTAGGGTATTCTTGGTTGATGGCGAGAACCCGACGGTAATAGGTGTTCCATTTTCGGAGAACTTTGACCATCTCCTCGAATTTTAAGGCCGTAATTTCGTATTGATAGGTCAGGGCAATGAACTGAACCATAATCGCGAAGGAACGGGGATTGACTTTGGCCGCAGGAACTTGAATGATCGTACTTATTTTTTCCAGCAAGTTAAAATTATCCGTCGCCAACATAATGAGTCGATTGATGTCGTAGACGTGTTTGACCTGAATGCGACGGATTAGCTCGGAAATGGTCGAGAGGATAGAGTAGTCGGATAGTTGTGATGTGCGGAAACGATTAAGTAATTGCAGTCCGAGGGGATTGTCAGAAATTTGCTTTAGATTGTCTACGTAGTGGGATAAGGCTTCTTGTCCTTCTTCTGTTTTGGTTTGGGCGATCGCCTCCACCGATTCCGCCTCTAGCTGTTCACGGAAGCGGGCAGCATCTTCCCCTTTTTGGAGCATCACAGCAACTTTTTCGTAAAATTCCTGTTGTTTATAGCCGCGATACCGCAATTCAGTTTGATCAATATAAATTAATAAATCTTTGGCGCTAATGGCCAATTGCAGATAGCGGGTACTTTTATTTAAGCCCGCATACTCTCCAATCTCCTTGGTTAGCATGTATTTTATTTTGAGGTAAGAAATAAATTCATCGGTCAAAAATTGATTACTATTGATCGCCTCAGCGGTTTTGGCAAACACCAGCATGTCCGTTAGATGTCTGCGTCGCGCTAGTAATGCCTGTTCGGGGATTTCTTCTTTGTCCCCCGCATGGATTAAGTCATCAATTAAGCCGCCTTTACCTAATACGGAGCGATTCCACCAAGGGGCAGGCGCGGCTTGGTCTTGGGGGGGATTGGTTTCGTCATTGGGGTTTATCATGGACAGGGTTTCCTGGAGATCACAGAAAGAAAAGGACGGAAGAAAGGGTTTCCCTGCGAGGGAATGGCGCGCTGTCGTGATAATCCACAAATTAGATGGCATAAACTTTTTCCTAGTCTAAACCACCTGACCGATCTAGGGAATGGAGACCTCTCTAAACTCTGGATAACTTGCGGCCATTGCAATTGGGGATATACCAACTGCCTTCACCCAAGGGGACTTGGGCGTTATCTTCAAGTCTTAACCCCGCTTTGGGTTCCCTGGGGATAACCGTAACCGATGCTGATTAGGATGCGGGAATTGCTGTAATTTCATCTTCTCGAAAATGGGCTTTAAAGCGCTTGTCGAATTGAACCAACATCGGCAGATTGGCGCTGATCGGTCTACCTTGCCATTCCGTTAAAACGGCCACAATCACGCCCTCTTGTCCCTTTAAATCAAAGGCTGCTTTTTTATGCTCAGGGTGATGGTAAACAATAACGGATGAGGTGACTCGCACACGATCGCCGACGTTCATAGGATTCTTCTCTAAGGTTGGCTTAAATATTGGCGCACAATGCTTTGTTCAAAAGCAGTGCTAAACGAACTTCTATTTTTGCACAGGTTAGACCCCCCAAGGCCAGGGGGGGCTGAGAAAAGTCCGGCGATCATCGACAAAGTTTGCTACCCGTTACCCCCGGTTAGGAGGGACGGCAAACCCGTTGCCAGGATTGCTTTTCCCAGATGGGGACTTGACTTAATTGGGCTAAATTAGCCGCATCACAACAAAAGGCGGCAATGCGGAGTTCCTCCAGACGGGCGGCGAAATGTTGATAGACTTGCTCAACGTCAAGGTGGGCGGCCCCTAGGCCCGGCGCGGCACTCCCCACTAAACAGGCCCCCAGGGCGATCGCCTTAGCACCGTCGATGCCGCTACGAATGCCGCCGCTGGCAAAAATGGGAAGGGACTGGGTTCCCTGTACCACTTCCCGCAAACTAAACGCCGTGGGCAAACCCCAATCGGCAAAGGCGTGGGCCACTTGTTTAGCCACCGGATCGGTCTGTCGATGGGCTTCCACTTCACTCC
>JAYKHU010000210.1:0-12783 GCA_035285105.1 Synechocystis sp. | reverse complement strand
ATTCCCCTTTTTGGTGGTCGGTACCGCGATATTTGAGAATTTCAATGGTGCGGCGGCGTTTTTCATCGGCTAAGACGTTCCGCACAATCACCACGTTATCGGCGACAAATTCTTCCACCCCATAGCGACTAATATCACCATATTCCTCTGTGCGTTCAGCGGTCATGATGGCGGTCACTTCCAATTCCCGCAGGGCGGACGCCAGACGAAAGAGATCACTCCGCACCTGGGCGCTGTCCGCTAAGTGGCTAAAAATCGCCCCCAGGGAATCCAAAGAAACCCGGCTAGCATTATATTTACGAACGGCATGCTCAATGCGGGCAATCAGCGCCCCCAGGTCGTATTCCCCCGTGATAATCGGGCGATCGCCAGGTTGGGGAGACGCATCCACAAAGCCCCACTTCCCTTCATTTTCCCATTGTTGAAGATCCCAACCAAACCCCCGCATGTTTTTCCGGAGGGCCTTGGGGGTTTCTTCAAAGGTGACGAAGACGCCATTTTCCCCCCGCCGGATGCCTTCTACTAAGAACTGACAGGCAAAAACCGTTTTAGAACTACCGGCCGTTCCTGCAATGAGGGTGGCGCGGCCCAGGGGCAGTCCTCCCTGGGATAAAAAATCAAAGCCGGGTATGCCGGTGGGTAACTTTTCAATAAACTCTGTGTCGTTCTCTAACATCCCGTCACTGTCAAATCAACTGAATAAATGGAGGCTGAAGGTTAAGTTCTCAGACTCTTCATCATAAATGCCAATCGTCTTAGGCGATCGCCTTTGGATAAAAAAAGACTGACAGTGGCCAACGAAGATGACCCCGGCCACTAACCACCACTGATCTTGGCCTTGTATCCCTGCTTGAGTAAATAGGCCAACACCTTATCCCGCTGATCCCCCTGAATTTCTAAACAGCCCTCCTTCGCGGTGCCACCGCCACCACAATGACTTTTCAACGCCTTTAACAATTGGGTGAGACTGGGGGGAGACAACTGAAAGCCACTGATCACCGTCACCGTTTTTCCTTTCCGTCCTGAGCGGGTTGCCTGGATGCGAATGGCTTGCTGCTGGGGGGGCACATCCTGTTGGGTTTCAGCAGGTTCCGGTGATGTTGGGCCAAATTCTTGGTAAACAATGCGGGGTTGGGACTTTTTTGGGGAAGGTGCCATGGGAATTGAAGGGTTTGCCGTCATTTAACTCTGACTATTATCCTTCTTTTGTTAATTCCCCTAAATCCCCTCAGTCAAGTAAAGATTTGTAAACTATAATGTCTAAAGATTTTAACGACACCTTAGCGGTAGGGATCGAATGGATAAACTAATGCGTATCGAGCGGCTGTTGCTGATGGGGCACATTGCCTCCATGGGGTTTGGACTGGCAGGATTGCTGTTGGTATTACCCCACCCTGAATTTATTGCCCAGTTACCCGAGATTGGCAAAGTTGCGTTTCAGTGGTCAATGGCGGGGGGCGGTGTGGTATATATGCTCCTGGGATTTGCGGCGGTGACTCTCTACGCATTACGCACCCTGGGAACCCTCCCCACCTTAGGCTTTTTGATTCCCGCCTTGGGGGTGTCAGTTTCCGCCGAATTATTGGGAACAAGCACCGGTTTTCCGTTTGGTTACTACCGCTATCTATCGGGTTTGGGTTACAAAATTGCCGGTCTAGTCCCCTTTACCATTCCCCTCTCTTGGTTTTATCTCGGTTTCTGCGCTTACCTACTGGTGCGGGCCGGGTTGAAAAATAGTCAACTGGCCCAAATTTGGCAAGAATTAACGGCGATCGCCGTGGGGGCAACGTTACTCATGTCCTGGGACTTTGTTCTAGATCCGGCCATGAGCCAAACCACCATGCCCTTTTGGGTGTGGGATGTGCCGGGGGCCTTTTTTGGCATGCCCTATCAAAACTTTGCCGGTTGGTTTGGGACGGGCTTTGTGTTTATGACCATCGCCACGGGAATTTGGCGGTTTAAAAAAGTTGACTTACCCACTGCTTCCCTGGGGCTACCCCTGGCGATCTATCTGAGCAATTTTGCCTTCGCCACGGTGATGAGCGTTGGGGCTAACATTTACCCCCCGATTTTCCTGGGATTACTGTTAGGCGTTGCGCCGGCAATTTATTTCTACCGTCGTGCTGGAGAAGCGTCCCGTGAGGTGGCAGTTTCCCGCTTACAGGCGGTAATTCAAAAGGATAAGTCGGATTTAGCCACGGTTAAGTAAGTTAACTCCAATCCTGTTGATCATCCCCGGCTTTTTTCCCATAGGCTTCCCCGCTGGCATACAGGGCCCGGGTTTGGGTAAATAGCTCCGCTTCACTTAAATGCCATTGTTGCAACACCAAGTCTAAGTCCCGCTGTAATTTTCTGGCCCCCGGGAAATTTTTATAGCGAATCCTCAGCCGTGCTAATTCCAGAAGATGGACATTATCCGGTGGGGATTGCAACAGGCGATCAACAATGGCTTGATCTTTGTTTTCCTGGGGATGTTTTTGTTCCGTGGCGGCCATGGGAAGGAATATATTGCGTTTTTTTTCTAATACCGGAGCCTTGATGGCTTTGGGGGTATTCTAAGGGTAGACCAAAGGTTAAGAATAGATTAAGGAGAGGGCACGACGATGAACAATATGTTGATGACCACAGTGCGTTTGTTTGAAAATCGGGACGAAATTATTTACCCCCCCGGAAAGGTGATTTTTCAGGAAGGGGAAAATAGCATTGGGGTTTTTGGCATCGTGACAGGGGAGGTGGATTTTTACCTGCACGGGAATTTAATTGAAACCCTTCATGCTGGAGACGTTTTTGGGATGGGGGCAATCCTCCATGAGGATCATCTCCGGGCCTCCACGGCGATCGCCAAAACGGAGACGCGACTGGCCTGTTTAGACCGGGAGCATTTTTTGTTTGCCATTCAAGAAGCCCCCATGTTTGCCCTGCAGGTTATCCAGGGCTATTCCAATCGCTATCGACGCTTAAAAACCCTTTACCAAGCAGAATTAAGCCGCGTGGCGGTGGCGAACCGTTAAATTGCTAAGGCAGATCGGTTTCTCCCATTAAATACAAATCACAGGCTTTAGCCGCCCCCCGTCCTTCATTAAAGGCCCAGACCACCAGGCTTTGACCCCGACGACAATCTCCCGCTGCAAACACACCAGGGATGCTGGTTTCGTAGTGACCATAGTCCGCTTTGATGTTGCCCCGGCCGTCCTTGTCTAGGTTCATGGCATCCAGCAGACCTGCTTCCGGCCCCAGAAATCCCATGGCTAATAAAACCAGTTGGGCCGGTCGTACCTGTTCCGTGCCAGCAATGGTTTGGGGAATAAAGCGACCATTGGCGTCCTTTTCCCAACGCACGTCCACAGTATGCACTGCTTTAATGTGTCCCTGCTCATCCCCTTCAAAACGGGTGGCGGTGGTGAGGTAACTACGGGGGTCATGGCCGTACACGGCGGCCGCTTCTTCCTGGCCATAATCCAGTTTGTACACTTTGGGCCATTCCGGCCAGGGATTATTGGCAGCCCGTTCTAGGGGGGGCTTGGGCATAATTTCTAATTGAACGAGGCTTTTGCAACCATGGCGCAGGGAGGTGCCCACACAATCGGTCCCCGTATCTCCCCCACCAATAATGACCACATCCTTACCTTGGGCACTAATAAAATCGGGCCCCGGTGTTTTGTCTAAAATTGCTTTGGTGTTGGCGGTCAGAAATTCCATGGCGAAGTGAATACCCTTGAGATCCCGTCCTTCGATCGCCAAATCCCGGGGTTTTGTTGCACCGGTACAGAGCACCACCGCATCGTAATCTTTTAACAGGGTTTCGGGGGGTAAATCCTTGCCAATTTCGGTATTGCAAACAAACGTCACTCCTTCCGCCTCTAACACTGCCAAACGCCGGAGAACGATGGCTTCCTTATCTAGCTTCATATTAGGAATGCCATACATCAACAAACCACCGGGTCGGTCTTCCCGTTCATAGACCGTCACCCAATGTCCCGCTTTATTTAACTGGGCGGCGGCGGATAGGCCGGCAGGGCCAGACCCCACAACGGCCACTTTTTTACCTGTGCGCTTTAACGGCGGTTCCGGGGTTACCCACCCCTCTTGCCAGCCTTTTTCGATGATGGAATATTCAATATTTTTGATGGTAACCGGGGGATTTGTGATACCTAACACACAGGACCCTTCACAGGGAGCCGGACAAACCCGACCGGTAAATTCAGGAAAGTTATTGGTTTTATGGAGTCGATCCAGGGCTTCGCGCCATAGGCCTCGATAAACCAGGTCATTAAATTCGGGAATTAAATTATTGATGGGACAGCCACTAGCCATGCCGCTAATGATGCTGCCTGTATGACAAAAGGGTGTACCACAATCCATGCATCGTGCCCCCTGGGTTTGGACGGTGTCATCCGGCATGGCAACGTGGAATTCATCCCAATTCCTCAAGCGATCACCAGGGGTTAACTCCTGGGGGATTTCGCGACTATATTCCAAAAAGCCAGTGGGTTTGCCCATTCTTTTACCTCGTGGGATGCAGGATTAAGCCTAGTTTAAAACAGTTACCGGTAAATAGCGGACGACATTTATTGAGATTTGTTGGCCATATTGCTTTTTGTAACAAACCGTTGTCTCCCCAGGGATGTAGACCCCATCACCGAATATTGGTGACATAGATCACGATATTTACGCAGACATGGTATATCCTAAGGGACAGTCAGTGTCAAACCATCTTTCTGTTTTTATAGTTTACTTTTGCTAGGCTGCTGGAGAGCAGGATGCCCACTTAGGGGAGATCCCCCCCCCAATAACACTGATCGATGGTGAACCTCCCTGGTCAATTTTTGTCCAATTTGAGTTTTTGACAGCATAATTCCTCTCCTACCACCGATGAGTTAAACACCCCCACCTTGATTTTTCCCTCCCCTCTTTTTGCCCATCGTCGATTCACCTTCCCGTCCCCCTGCATCTAATAAGAACACCGAAACTACCTCTTCAGCACATTAGTAATCCGAGACCTGCGCCATGAATTTACTTGCCCAAGCCCCCTCTGAAGCCCCCCAAGCCATCCAAGCCACCCCGGAGAATAGCACGTCTACGACACCGGAATCCGTTGAAGAGACCCCCTCTCCCTCCATGAAGGATATGTCTATTTTTGATTGGATTGGGTATGCCCTGAAACTCGTCCAAAGTAAACCAGCGGAAAGAATTAATAAACAAGTCAAAGACCGCTATCACGGCTTAATTCCCGGAGAGGAGCTACAAGATACCATCAACATTGCGGAAAATGCCCAATTAATGAAGCAACTGAAGGATGGTAAGGAATTAGATTTAGACCAGATTCGAGCAGAAGGTAGCGCTGAAGAAGTGGAACAGAAGCTAGCAATGGTCAGAAAATTCTCTGATAAGTTGACCGGGGCAGACCAGATGGCCACCGTCGGCAGTGAAACCTTGGATGATGGGGGTTTCAATGTTGCGGGTCCCTTTGTGTTGGGGGGGGGAGTATTAGGGGTAATTGCCCTCCTCTGGTGGCTTAAATCCCTGGGGATTTGGTCAGATCTGCCCGAGAAAATTATGGGGGATGAGGGGCTGTATCAGCGGGTGTTAGAAGTGTTGGGTCAAGCGAAGCCCAAGGTATCGGAGAGCGATTTATTTCTCTACAATAAGGCTTTAAATGACATTGAAAAGTTAGCCCAACAAGCCATTAGCATTGACAATGAAAAGTTTGGTCAAGCTGAGTTTGTCCTGTTTGCCAAGGTTCAATATTGCTTTAATAACGATTCCGGGAGTTATCAAGGCTTAAAACCCTATTTAAAACGATTACAGTCTGCTTTTAAGGCTCAACATATTTATACCACCCTGAGTCAAATTGAAATGGGATGTATGGGGTCAAAGCAACAGATTTTTTATGATTATTGCCACCAACTCCTACAACAAAATTTAAGCGGTGAAGCGTTAACCACCCAAGTGGCGGTGAAATTGGCCGAGGTTATGCCCCTGGTGAAAACTGACACAGGCAAAACCCATTTGGAAAGTTACGCCGAAGCTATCAATGAATTGGCCCCCGATCCCATGGCGATCGCCATCATTAACCGCTTTAAAGGGGACCAACAGAAGGATTTTGCAACGTTAAAAACCGTGGTCGAGGTGATGAACCGCTTCAAAGAAGCGGATGTTAGCGATCTCCGTACCGTGATGCACGCCACCATGGCCTATTACGATGACTTTGAAGTGTTGGGAGAGATCATTGACCTGCCCGAAGAAAAACGCAGTCCCGATACCTATGCCCGCCTTTTCCAGCATTTAGCCCTGGAAAAACGCCACCAATTATCGTTTATGCAGTTCCAGGGGCTGGTGGATGTCCTACGGCAGTGGCATAAGCCTTTCCGCACTTTGATGAGTATTCGTCAACTGTACCCGGCGGATCAGTTCCGTCAGCCGGCGGTATTTAGTTTTCCCATTCCTGGTTTGAGCCTGTATAAGAAGCACAAAAATTCCTTGATGGATCAACGCACGGGCCATAGCTTTATTGCCTTTGATGACGAGGAGACGGATCTAGAGCCTGCCGATACCGTTCAGGATAATGGGACAGACGTTCAACATCAAACCAGCTTACAAACGGCCAACTAAGTCGGCGGCAGTCAATCCATCACCCTACCCCTCGGCCCCTGAAACTGTCGGCGGGAACTAGACCCCCTTGGGCAGGCTCAGGGGGCAAAAGGAAAGTACGGAGAGAGTTCGAGCTTAATGATAAACTGTCGAAAAGCTACGTTGATCGCCGTGATTGAGTTTGAGGAACAGAATTCATGAAAGCCATGATTTTGGCCGCCGGGAAAGGGACGCGGGTAAGACCAATTACCCATACAATTCCCAAGCCAATGATTCCTATCTTGCAAAAGCCGGTAATGGAATTTTTACTGGAGTTACTGCGGCAGCACGGTTTTGATCAAATTATGGTCAATGTCAGCCATCTGGCTGAGGAAATTGAGAGTTATTTTCGTGACGGTCAACGCTTTGGCGTGCAGATCGCCTATTCCTTTGAAGGGAGTATTGTGGATGGCGATTTAGTCGGTAATGCCCTGGGGTCAGCGGGGGGATTAAAAAAGATCCAGGAGTTTAATCCCTTTTTTGATGATACGTTCGTTGTGTTGTGTGGGGATGCCCTCATTGATTTAGACCTGACCACCGCCGTTCAACGACACCGGGAACAAGGGGCGATCGCCACCATTATTACCAAGACGGTCCCCAAGGAATTAGTGTCAAGCTATGGGGTCGTGGTAACCGACGAATCGGGACGTATAGTAAAGTTTCAAGAAAAGCCCAGCGTAGATGAAGCCCTGAGTACGCAAATTAACACCGGGATTTATATTTTTGAGCCAGAAGTGATTGATTACATCCCCTCCGGACAGGAATATGATTTAGGAGGGGATTTGTTTCCCCAATTAGTCGAAAAAGGACTCCCTTTCTACGCCGTCAATATGGATTTTGAATGGTGGATATTGGTAAAGTTCCTGATTATTGGCAGGCAATTCGGGGGGTATTACGACGGGAAATTAAAAATGTGGCCATTCCCGGCATTGAAGTTAAACCCGGGGTTTATACGGGCATTAATGTGGCCGCCAATTGGGACAAAATTGAGGTGCAGGGACCGGTTTATATTGGCGGCATGACCCGCATTGAAGATGGGGCTACCATTATTGGCCCCGCCATGATTGGCCCCAGTTGTTTGATTTGTAGTGGTGCGGTGGTGGATAACAGCGTGATTTTTGAATATTCCCGCCTCGGCCCAGGGGCGCGATTGGTCGATAAGTTAGTGTTTGGGCGTTATTGTGTGGATAAAACCGGGGCGGCGATCGATGTTCAAGCGGCGGCGCTGGATTGGTTAATTACCGATGCCCGCCACGCCACCATCCAAGCGCAACCGGAGGATCAACGCCATCAAGACATTTCCACCCTGCTGCAATCGTGACCCCCACCGGCGATCGCCGCAGGCCAACAAACAGTGTTATCGTCAATAAGGTTTTGTCATCTTTTCGCCCAGGAGCATTGTCCCATGATCTCTTTTTTGAAATGGTCAGCGGTTTCTGTGTTGATCGTTGCTAATGGTCTTAGCCTCCCTGTCGCCGCCCAGGTTTCCCCCCAAGACAATGTGCCCCCAGCCCAGGATGTCCTCTCAGAATCGGGGTTAGATGACATTACCGACCAAGCAACCCAGTTAATGACGTGGGTTTGTCAAAACGGAGAAAAGACGATCGCCGTTGAGGTCAAGGAAATGGATGACTGGCAGCGTTTAATTAATAAAGACTCAACGTGGCAATGCGGCCAAAATATCCCCACCATTCCCGATGACAGCCCCTCTTTTAGTTGTGAATCCAGCACCACCATGGGATTAATGACCGTATTTTGGTTGGCAGGGGAAGACGGCAACGCTCAGATGAAAACCTGGATGAATGATTTAGCCAATGATCAAAATTTAGTGTGTACCCGGAGCCAAAGTAATGCGTTTTGGGAGTAATTGTCTTAGCTCCATTGATGCCTAAAAATATCTTTAACCCGTTAGTTATTCATAATGATCACTTTTCGTCGCTTCATCCTATTCCTTGCTGGAACGTTTGCGTTTAACCCCCTAACAGTGTCGCCCAGTGTTGCTGCGCCCCTCCCCATCAGCCCCCGTGGGGAAATAGCTCAACTCCCGGCTCCCATGACCCTCGCGTTATTGAAAAACGCCACCTATACCATTCCTGACTTGGGAGAAAATACCACCAGCGCATACCCCCTGGAAAATGGTCAATACCAGGCAAATGGGGTAACTGTAACCCTCATCCAACCGATCGCCATGGGGGACGTGGATCAGGACGGCAATGAGGATGCGGCGGTGATTTTAGCCGTTAATACGGGGGGATCGGGAACTTTCATCTATTTAGCGGCCGCCACCATTCAAAATGGTCAACTTAGTAACCCCGATACGGTGCCCTTAGGCGATCGGGTGCGGGTTCAGAGTTTAAACATTAAAGACGGGCGGATTCGGTTAAATCTCCTTACCCATCAGGCAGACGATCCCCAATGTTGTCCCAGTGAATTGGTTTCCATGGCCTATCAACTCAATAGCCAAGCGGGAACCCTGACCCCCATTGAACTCAGTGACCAAGAGAAACAGGGAATTCATATCGAAGATTTACCCAGTCAAATGTTGCCCGGGGACGATAATACGCCTTTCCAGCCCCAAGATGATCAATTTCAAATTAAGCTTTAATCACTCCCTGCACTGCCTATCCCAAGGGTTAATCTCCCTTGCTCTGAGTGGACTGGCCACCCTAATAGCCGCTTTGCCGGGTAAAACAGCGGAAAATATCTTCTTCACCTACGGTCCTGTACGCCTAACGGTGCGGGTGGCATCCTTAGAAAATTTCGTGAAGAAGGGAATTGTTGATGACAATTTGGGCTTTTTGTTTAACTTGGTGGGAGCCTCTAACCAAGACCTGGATCGGTTGCGGGACTTGATGCAGGTTAGGGCGGATATCAACCCCGTGGTGTTGAGCAAGTTTTTTAACAGCAGCTTAGGGGAAAATATTTTAGCTAAAGCGGGGTTTATGCTTAATATCCCCTGGAATAATGCCGGACAATACGGTATCCGAGCAGCCCTCATTCAATCTGCGTTTGACCCTGACGACGGCTTGACGTTGCTCAATTTCATCAAAAAATATCCCACGGATATTCACTTCAGCGGGGAAACCATTGCTGAGCGGGCTAAAAGTGTTGATCTCGTCGTCCGAGCGTCCCAGTATTTTATTGAGCAAATGGTTGTGCTGTCGGCCGCAGAGGCCGCCGCCACAGGCCCTGTCGATTTTAGTCAGTTACCCGATCCCACAACCCCCGGTACCTATGGTGTTGCCCCCAAAGACCGGTGGTGGTTGACCGATACAAAGCGCGATCGCCGGTTTTATGTGGATGTTTATCGCCCCCAACGTTGGCGATCGGTCCCAACCCCCGTGGTGGTTCTCTCCCATGGTCTCGCCTCCCGACCGGAAGACTTTGACCATGCCGCCGAAAAATTAGCGTCCTATGGTTTTGTCGTCGCGCTGCCCCAACACCCCGGTAGTGATTTTCGCCAAGCCCAAGCCTTGTTAAGGGGGGAAACTCGCCGCGCCTATGATCCTGAGGATTTCATTAATCGACCCCGAGATATTAGCTATGTCATTGATGAACTGGAACGGCGCAATGCCACGGAATTTAACAATCGACTCAATCTCACCCAGGTCGGGGTGGGGGGGCATTCCTTTGGGGGCTATGGTGCTCTAGCAGTGGCCGGCGCCACCATTGACTGGGAAACGTTGGAGTCAGACTGCCAGGTGGATCAAGGCGTCCCAAATACGGCGTTAATCCTACAATGCGATGCCCTCACCCTCCCGAGAAATGACTATCAATTTAAAGACCCCCGGGTGGCGGCGATTCTCCTGGCCAATCCGGTTAACAGTGCGATTTTTGGCGTTAAAGGATTGCAGCAAGTGACTGTCTCCACCATGATTATCGGCGGCAGTCACGATCCGGCCACGCCGTTTGTGCTAGAACAGGCCCGCTCCTTCCCCCGATTGGGCAGCCAGGAAAAATATTTATCCCTCATGGAAGGTCAGGCCCATGTGGATTTTTCCCACCTAGATGCCAGCATCAGCAACATTGTTAAATCCCTTGATCAAGTAACCCTCCCTGACCCCAATTTGCTCCATTCCTATGGCGCTGCCATCCTGGTGCCATTTTTCCAAGTTCACATTGCCCAGGAAGACAGGTTTAAACCCCTATTAAAATACGGTGCTGCTTATTCTGCCTATCTCAGCCAGGATCAACCCTTTAAGTTTTATCTGATTACCCAACAGTCTGAACCGGCGTTGATTGAGCGTATTCAAGGGTTTCGTCAGGCCAATGGCTTGCCGACAATTCCCCACGAGTTTCCCTTGCTGTCACGGACTGATTAGGCGATCGCCAAGGGGAGAATGTCACCATCATTTATTTTTGGTAAAATAAACCATAATCCCCCTTACGCCCCCCTATTATTTGTCATGACCCTCCCCCTCCCCCCCTTCTATAACGGCGATCGCCTGGCCACCGTCTGGCGGGTGCCTTACCAAGAACGAACAGCGCAAGCCAGTCAGTGGGCAAAAGCGCACCACATTCAGCCCGCGTTTACCGATGACCTCAAAATTTGTCTCCTATTAATTGATATTCAAAATACCTTTTGCCTACCCGAATTTGAATTGTCTGTCAGCGGTGCGGTTGAAGATAATCAGCGACTGTGCCGGTTTATTTACCGTAATTTAGATAAAATCACCGAAATTTGCGCCACCTTCGACACCCACCAGCCCTTGCAAATTTTCCATCCCGTTTTTTGGGTCAATGAACAGGGGGAGCATCCCGCCCCTAACACTCAAATTTGTCTAACGGACATTGATCAAGATCGTTGGCGGGTGAATCCCATCATGAGCCATTACCTGCCCCATTACACCGACGCCGATCTGCAAGCCTATGGTCGCTATTACGTTGAACAATTAGAAAAAAATGAAAAATTGGACTTAACCATTTGGCCCTATCACGCGATGTTGGGGGGCATTGGCCATGCCTTGGTAGCCGGCATTGAAGAAGCGATTTTTTTCCATGGCATGGTGCGCCAAACTCAACCCCGACTGGAATTGAAGGGCCGTCATCCCCTCACCGAAAATTATTCTGTCCTAGGGGCAGAAGTCACCGAAAATCATTATGGTCATTCTTTGATTGCGCCCGATCGCCCGGATCAGGATTTAATTGACTATTTACTCAGCTTTGATCAAATCATTATTGCGGGGCAAGCCAAGAGTCATTGTGTAGCCTGGACGATCGCCGATTTATTGGCCGCCGCTGAAGCCCAAGCCCCAACCGTTGCCAATAAGTTACACATTCTTGAAGATTGCATGTCCCCAGTGGTCGTTCCAGGAGTGGTGGATTTCACCGCCCCCACTAACACCTTATTTAAAGAATTTGGCGATCGGGGTTGCCAGCGCATGGATAGCCAATGGGATTTATCAGTCTGAGACGGCGATCGCCATTTAACGCCGTTTAGCCCCGAATGACAATAATTTCCCGACCGTTGGGACTAAGCACCGTTTCTACGGTCGTTCGGTCTTCAATGGGAGATAAATCGGGACGGCGATCGAAAATGACCAACCAACCGGTGTCTAACCCCAATCCATCCAGATATTTATCCAGTTGGGTTAACCCTTGTAGCAACGGATCCTTTTTATGGGGTCGCCACACCTTGAGTTCCATGCCCATGACGACGTCACCGTAGCGCAAACAAATATCCATGCGCCCAGACCCAATGGCATATTCCCGCTCTAAACAACCGCCACCGTTAACAACTCGATGTAAAAAGGCCATCAAAACCAAATGGGGTGCAATTTCGTGATAGGGGGCACTTTTCAGTAAGGGTTCTCCGTGTTGTCGCCAAAAGTCTAGAAAGGCATTCAAGAGTTGATCGGGTAATAACTCCCCCTTCTGGTTTAACCAACGGGGTTCAATGACACCGATAGAAGCACGGGTGGTATACGTTAAAGCTCTGGGGATAACCTCTTGGTAAATTGGATTGGCAATTTCTAAGCCCCGGCCATTACTATTTTGGCAAAGTCCTAAATCCAAGACATAGCGCAGATCGTCGGGGGGAACGTCTGGCAATTCTTCCCCGGCTAGGATGGGTTGAATAATATTTCTCACTCGATCTTCCCGTAACCGTTCCGCCAAACTATCTAAATGAGTATCTTGGCGTTGAATGAGGAT
>JAYKHU010000209.1:0-25179 GCA_035285105.1 Synechocystis sp. | reverse complement strand
TGGGCCAGGGCAAAACCCATTTTTCCCGTGGCCGGATTGCCAATGAAACGCACCGCATCTAAATATTCTTGGGTTCCCCCAGCGGTAATGAGAATTTGTTTGCCAGTTAAATCCCGTTCTCCCTGGGTAAACAGTAACGCCTGTAACCGATTAATAATTTGTTGGGGTTCCGCCAAGCGTCCTTGACCCTGGCGATCGCAGGCCAATAGGCCCGCATTGGGGGCAAGGAGATGAAAGCGGGGATCTGCTTGGAGGTGGGTTAAATTATATTGGACAGCAACCTGTTCCCACATCTCCGTATTCATGGCCGGGGCGAGAAGCACCGGACAGCGGGAGGCTAATACTGTGTTGGTTAGTAAATTATCCGCTAACCCATGGGTCAGTTTGCCTAGGGTCTGGGCCGTGAGGGGAGCAATCAGAAAAATATCCGCCCATTCCCCCAGGGCAATATGGAGGGGACGGGGGTGAATCGGTTGCCAGAAATCCGCGTCGGTGTAGGCGGGGTGACGGGCGAGGGTGGAAAAAGTCAGCGGTGCAACGAAGTGTTGCGCCCCCTCGGTGAGGATGACCCGTACTTCTGCCCCCTGTTGAAATAGTCGGGACACCACTTCACAGAGTTTATAGGCCGCAATGCCGCCACAGACACCGATGAGAATCCGTTTACCCTTTACCATCTACGCTTCATCAAAGGGTTCGTTATCGAGCAAAAATAAATAGGGTTCCACCAATTCCCGACGATGGAAGGCGATCGACCGTAATAGGTGCCAATCCTTTAAGCCGTCAAAGGGATTGTTGTAATCATCATTTTCCAAGCGTTGAGCAAGTTGGGCCACGTCATGGGGGGTTAGGGCTGCGAGGTCTTGCTTACTCAGGGTTGGGGCTGACATGGACAAAGCTCCTGGGAATCGCGGGGGATAAGGCAAAATTTTGCCGCCCTTATTGTAGCGGAATCATTTACCAATCACTGACATCGAAATAGGAACTTTTGGCGTAGGGGGCGAGGGCATTGAGCACTTCGCGGCCATAACTGCGGGAATTAACGCGGTCATCCAGCACCGCTAACCAACCCCCCGCTTCCCGGAGGGGGAGAACCGCCTGTTGCAAATCCTTTAACGCCGAGGGCAGCAAATAACCCCGAAACCAGTCCTGGTGATGGCGTTTATGGTATTGCACCCGACTGGCTACGAGGGGATGTTCCAGGGAGGGAATGGGCAATGTTCCCAAAATTAGCACCTGGGGAGCCGGAAAGACGGCCTGCTGTTCGTGCCAATAACTCCACCCTCCGACCAAAATGCGGGGCGGATTTTCTGGGGAGGCAAGGGGTTCAACTTTCACCGCCGAACCAAACTCCGCCGCCAGTTGACTGCCTAATTGGGCTTTTAGGGGCAAGTCATCCAATAAAATCACCACAAATGGTGGGGGAGCAAGGGTCAACAGTTGTTGTAATAAACGTTTAATTTCCGCTAATAACGTTGGTTGAAAGGCCGGGGTATTGGGCAAAGGTAGGCGATCGGGTAAGTAAATGGGCAACGCATCCTGGGCACGATGGGGAATAAATTTTAGACAGAGTAAATCCGGTAGCCCCAGGGTTTTACGAAAGGTGGGGGCGGTTTTGTCGGCATCCAAAAAACTGCCCATTAACAGAAAGGTGGGGGCGCTAGGGGAACAGGGATTGCCTTGCCAGAGGGGGGCTAACCAGGGTTTGACATCCACAGGACTTAAATGTAAACGAATGCGTCCTTGCCCCCGGTCAACGGTTGCCCAGAGGAGGTGATTATCGGGGTGGGATTGCCAGAATTGCCAAAATTGCTCCCCCCCATTGCTGGTGGCATGGGTAACCACAGGCGATCGCAACGCTTCCTGCAACCCCTGGATTTCTTCAGTTCCTAGCAGATAACAACCATGGGGATTAGGGGGACGGGAAAACAGGGATTGACTGAGACGGCTCCAATGGGTAAGTAGGTGATCCTGATGTTGGGGGTGTTGGGCAAAGTGGGATTGCAGGCTCGACCAGTCAAGCTGATGGGTTAAAAATTGCCGGGTCCAATCTTCAAGGTATTCCGCTTGTTCGATCGCCGTTAACGTCGGGTTGACCCCTTGACTGCCTTGGTCTGAGGTTCTTGCGTGTAACCACTGTTCCGGGGTAAGAATTTCTGGTCTGGTAAGGACAGTGTCCTCGCTCCCCAGGTTTTTAAACAGCCAGGTTTGGAGGGCGGGCAGGGTTTCATGAATGATTTGGTCGCGGCGACGGGCCGTGGTCACCAAGCGAATGGGTTGATGGCTCAGGAGGCAGGGCAGCAGATAACTGACCCCATAGGCCGTCGGTAAACAGCCGGTTTGAATTAACGCCGATCGCCGGAGACGCAAGGCCCGCGACACCAATCGCCCCATCGTCAGGGCATGGGACCACGGAGAAACAGGCTGCTGTTGTTGCCAGGCTTTCAATAAGTCGTGAACGCGGGCTTCAAGTAATCCCATGGTCTGGATTTTGGGTTACAAACAGGATTTGTGCCATGATGGGAGATCATCAAAAATAATGTCATTTAAGGATAATAAGCATGGCTGAAATTCAGTTTTCCAAGGGTGTAGCAGAGCCGGTTGTACCAGAAGTGCGCTTAAGCAAATCGAAGAATGGCCCCAGCGGCATGGCAAAATTTTATTTCTTTGAACCGACTATTTTAGCGAAGGAAAGTACCGACGACATTACGGGGATGTATTTAATTGACGATGAGGGGGAAATTGTCACCCGGGAAGTCAAAGGCAAATTTATTAACGGTCGTCCCACGGCGATCGAAGCGACGATAATTCTCAATTCCCAACTGGAATGGGACCGCTTTATGCGCTTTATGGAACGCTATGGCGAAGAAAATGGCTTGGGCTTCTCCAAGTCCTAGGGGGGTCCCAGTCTTTCCAGCCTTACCTTTATGCGGCGATGACGGTTAAGTCTTCTCAATTTCCAGCCTCGGTGGATCATCAGCGCCGAGATCGGTCTTGGCCCTACTGGTATTTAGTGCCAATTTATCCCTACGGTCAACGACAAACGTTGCGCCGGGAGATTGTGCCAGAAACCATTTGGCTGTTCGAGCAGGTGCAAGGCATTTTTTATGTTGTTGTGCCCATTCGCATGACCGTTATTCGCTTAAATACCGGGGGATTGCTACTCTACGCACCGATCGCCCCGACCAGGGAATGTGTGCGCCTGTTGAGGGAACTGACGGACAAATATGGCCCGGTTAAATACATTATCCATCCCACCATTTCCGGCCTGGAACATAAGGTAAACGTGGGGCCCATGGCCCGGCATTGCCCTGACGCCACGGTCTATGTTGCCCCGGGGCAGTGGAGTTTTCCGGTTAAATTACCCCTAACGTGGCTGGGGTTTCCCCCCGGTCGTACCCAGGTTTTACCGGCGGATAGCGGTCAAACCCCCTTTGCCGCTGAATTTGATTATGCCTATCTGGGGCCGTTGGATTTACGCCTCGGGCAATTTGGGGAGGTGGCCTTTTTCCATTGGCCCAGTAAAAGTTTGTTGGTTACCGATACGTTACTCTCCATTCCAGAAAATCCCCCCCCTGTTTTAGAACGGGATCCGACCCCCCTCCTTTTCCACGCCAGGGATCACGCCGGCGATCACCCGGAGAACACTCCAGCTAATCGGGCCAAGGGCTGGCAACGAATTTGTTTATTTACCCTCTACTTCCAAGCCAGTACCCTGGATGTCCCCGACTGGCAAACCGTGTGGCAAGCGGCCCAAGAGGTTGGCGATCGCCGTCCGGAGAATTACTTTGGCTTGTATCCGTTTCAGTGGCACCCCCATTGGCGCGATACCTTTGCAAAACTGCGGGAAAATGGAGCGTTAGCCGTTGCCCCCATTTTGCAGGAACTCATTCTCAACCGAGACCCCCAAAGGGTTCTCCAGTGGGTGGAAACCTTAGCCCAATGGCCCCTAGAATCCCTGATTGCCTGTCATTTCGATGCCCCGGTGCCCATCAATGGCCAACAGATTCGCCAGGCCTTTGGTTTTTTGGGCAAACCATCCCCCGGCACTGACCCCGCCCCTCTCCTACCCCCCACGGACCTGCAAACCCTGCGTCGCATCGATCAATTTTTAGTCCGTTGGCGCATTACCCCTCCCCCAGCGCCTTAGTTCCGGGGGGCAGGGTCAAATTCTGATCGCAATGGAGAGAGGGACAGGGGATTTGCTAGACTGATGACAAGTAGATTTAGCAATGGTGCAATCTACCCCAATCTTGGACTTTTTCCAGAAGTGGGTTTCCCCCGCTTTTTTTATGCCTAATTGTAATGACCCATCCTGTAATTCCTGCCATTCTCGAATTAGCGCAACCTATTGCCCAGGGCTTAGGGTTGGAAGTGGTAGATGCGGTATTTCAAACCAATAAACGCCCCCCTACGTTGCGCATCGATATTCGTAATCCCCAGCAAGATACGGGGCTTGAGGATTGTGAAGCCCTCAGCCGGGAACTTGATGCCCAGTTGGAGTTGAGCGACTTGATCCCCAGCGCCTACGTGTTGGAAGTCTCCAGTCCAGGCATTTCATCGCACCTCGTTTCAGATCGAGATTTTATTGCCTTTAAAGGGTTTGAAGTCATCGTCATCAGTCGAGACCCTTACCAGGGGCGGCAGCAGTGGCAGGGGCGTTTACAGGGGCGGGATGCCGAGGCAGTCTATTTAAGCGTTAAGGGTCGTACCGTTGCTATCCCGTTGACAGCGGGGGTCACCGTACAATTGCCGAATTAGGGTTGGTTTACCGGACAGGAAAACAGATGACGGGGTTGCTGCGCCTGAGCAGTGTTTAATTTTTTGGAGGATTTTGCATGTCGCTTGTGAGTTTACCGGGTTTACCGGCCATGATTGAGGAAATTAGTAAACGTAATAATCTACCGGCGTCAGCGGTGGAAGAGGCCCTGCGGGAAGCCCTGTTAAAAGGCTATGAGCGCTATCGGCGATCGCAGTTAATGGGGCATCAGTTCCCAGAGGATTATTTCGATAATTTTGAAGTGGAACTCGATACCGATGAAGAAGGATTCCGGGTACTAGCTACCAAGCGGATTGTGGAAGCTGTCGACAGTACTGATCAACAAATCTCCCTCACAGAAGTGTTAGAAGTGGCCTCAGAAGCCCAACTGGGGGACGAAGTGGTACTCGATGTCACCCCCGAACAACAGGAGTTTGGCCGCATGGCCGCCATCCAAACCAAACAGGTTCTGTTGCAAAAACTCCGGGATCAACAGCGCAAAATTATCCAAGAAGAGTTCCAAGACCTAGAAGGAACGGTGTTGAATGCCCGGGCGTTACGCTTTGAACGGCAGTCGGTCATCGTCGCGGTGCAGAGTGGTTTCGGACAACCGGACGTGGAAGCGGAATTGCCCAAGCGGGAACAACTCCCCAACGATAATTACCGTGCCAATTCCACCTTTAAGGTTTTCCTGAAGCGAGTGCGGGAAGGTTCCCACCGGGGCCCCCAGTTAATCGTCTCCCGGGCCGCAGCAGGCTTGGTGGTGGAATTATTTAGCGTGGAAGTGCCGGAAATCGAAGAGGAAATTGTTCGCATCGTAGCAGTCTCCCGGGAAGCCAATCCCCCCTCCCGTTCCGTGGGACCCCGTACCAAGATCGCCGTGGATACCCTAGAACGGGATGTGGATCCCGTGGGGGCCTGCATTGGGGCCCGGGGATCGCGGATTCATGCGGTGGTAAATGAGCTACGGGGGGAGAAAATTGACGTGATTCGGTGGTCTCCCGACCCCGCCACCTACATCGCCCAGGCTTTAAGTCCGGCCCGGGTGGATCAGGTTTTTCTCGTCCATGCTGAAGAACGCCATGCGTTGGTCATTGTGGCGGATGATCAACTCAGCTTGGCGATCGGCAAAGAGGGGCAAAATGTGCGCCTAGCGGCCCGGCTGACGGGGTGGAAGATCGACATCAAAGATCCTGACACCTACGCCCGGGATAAAGAGGCGATCGAGCAATCCATTTTGGAACGGGCGGAGGCCTCCGCCAAACTCCGGGCCGAACGGGAAGCCGCGGAACTGGAAGCCCAGGCAAAACTGGACGCCGAAATGGTAGCTTTAGCGGCCAAAGAAGCGGCCCTGGCAGAGCTATATCCCTACATTGACGAGGAGGATGACGAAACTCTGGATAATAATCAAGGGGACGCCGAGGAAACCATCGCTTCAGAGGCTGTTACCCCGGCTCAGGAGGCTGAAACGGACGAGCAATACTACGACGATGAGGAGGACGTGTAGCTTAACTGCAGTGGCGGAATCGCTAAACTAAACTAAGTAGAAACGCCGCTGATGAAAAAATGCCCCCTGGATACCGCCGTTGCTTGAGTTGCCGCAAAGTAGCCCACCGTCGGGAATTTTGGCGAATTGTCCGAGTCCATCCATCTCGAACTGTACAATTAGATCATGGTAGTGGGCGCTCTGCCTATGTGTGCCCCACCGCAAGCTGTCTGGCGAAGGCGCGTCATAAAAACCTACTCGGACGCTCCCTCCGTTCCCCAGTTCCCGAAGCCCTCTTTACCCAACTCGAATCACGCCTTCCTCCTCCCCTTTGACCGAAACAATTTACAGCAGGAAAGACATAATTTTCCCGCTGAGGGTGACGGTCATCTCCCTGAAGGTATTATTTGTCGCTAGCATAGGAGAAAAACTATTTATTATTCTGGCATGTTGCTATTTTTGCTTAGATCAACTCAAGAGGCGATCGCCTTTAGAAAGCGTTAAGGGGGTTAATTGTGCAGTCAAGACTTGCGCCAACTTACACCAATTTCTCATTTATTAATTTTATGGATCATTAGTCAGGGGGACAGTGGATGAACAACGCCAAAGTAAGAATTTATGACCTATCAAAAGAGTTAAATCTGGAGAATCGGGATATTTTAGACATCTGCGAGCAGTTAAATATTGCCGTCAAAAGCCATAGCAGCACCATCAGTGAGTCAGACGCAGAACGGATTAAAGCGGCGGCGCCTAAATTGAGCGCGACGCCCCCCCGGCAGTCACCGAAAAAACCCAAAGCCCCCGACAAAGCAGAACATAAGCAGCAAATTTTGGCCATTCACCACAAACAAAACCGACCAGCTTCCCCGCCTCAGCGTCCGACCCCTCGTCCAGTTTTGCAGTCTCCGAAGTCGCCAACGCCCCCCAACGCTGCCGCCAAACCGCCCGCCGCGAAGGCCCGTCCCCCCCAAACGGAGGAACGACCGGCAAAAGTAGAACCTGTTGAGCCCCAGGCCCCAGAGCGTCCGGTGGTTCCCCCGACGCCCCCGGTGCCCAATTTACAAGGGCCGCCCCAACGTCAAGCCCCTGCAACCCCAGCGGTGAAGTCGCCCCCAGCACCGGCAGTCCCCGCCCCTCGATTGGCCGGGCCCCCGACCCGGGTGACTGCCCCTAGCAAGGGCGCTACGGTGGAAAAACCAGAAAAACCGGCTAAACCTAAAATTAATCGTCCTGAAGTGGTGAGCCTCAAGGACAGCCGTGGCCAGGCAAAATCCGCCAATGAAAAAGTGGTCATTGCTTCGCCAGAGCCACCCAAACCCAAGGTGGAACTGCGCCGTCCCAAACCGCCTCAGCCCGAGGAAGAAGATGATAACTTACCAGAACTCTTAGAGTTTCCGCCCCTGAGCCGCGGCAAATCCACTGACGACAGCGATGATGTGGAGGAAACCCTCAGCGAAAAACCAAAGCCCAAGCTCAAACGTCCTACGCCGCCCCGCATCGGGAAACAGGACCAATGGGAGGACGAAGAGGAAGAAAAAGCCACCAAGGCCAAAGCGGCTGCCAAAGGCAAACGTCGTCCCGTTAAGGTTGACGATGACGATGATGATCTTGACTTAGACGGTGACAATGGGCCTAAACCGACCCTGGTGAGTCTTTCTATTGCCCGTCCCCCCAAACCCAAATCCCTGGCCAAACCGGCGGCAACAACAGCGGCAAAAGTGAAAAAGCCGACCCTCAAGTCCGATATCACCGCCAGTACGAGCAGTGGCCGTAGCCGTGGCGATCGCCGAGACCGCAAAGAAGTGGTTCAGCGTCCGGAAACAATTATTATTTCCAATAGCTTGACCGTGCGGGATTTGGCGGATCTGTTAAAGATCAGCGAAACCGACATTATCAAACGGTTATTCCTGAAAGGGATTGCGGTGCAAATCACCCAAACCCTGGATGAGGATACCGCCCGCATGGTGGCTGAGTCCTTTGAAGTGGCGGTGGAAACCCCTGAAAAACGGGCCGCTGCCACCAAAGTCACGGAAATGTTGGATGTGGAAGACCTGGAAAATCTGATCCGTCGTCCGCCGGTGGTGACCATCATGGGTCACGTCGACCACGGTAAAACCACCCTCCTGGATTCCATCCGTAAAACCAAGGTGGCCCAGGGCGAAGCCGGGGGGATTACCCAGCACATTGGTGCCTACCATGTGGACATTGAACACAATGGCGAAACGGAACAAATCGTCTTCCTCGATACACCGGGGCACGAAGCCTTTACCGCCATGCGGGCCCGGGGAGCCCGTATTACCGACATTGCAATTCTGGTGGTGGCGGCGGACGACGGGGTGCAACCCCAAACCCGGGAGGCCATTAGCCATGCGAAGGCGGCGGGGGTTCCCCTCATTGTGGCTATTAATAAAGTGGATAAACCCGAAGCCAATCCCGACCGGATTAAACAGGAACTCTCGGAGTTAGGTCTGTTGTCCGAAGAATGGGGCGGCGACACCATCATGGTGCCCGTTAGCGCCCTGCAAGGGGAAAACTTAGACAGCCTACTGGAAATGATTCTGTTGGTGTCTGAGGTAGAGGAATTGGTTGCCAACCCCCATCGCCCAGCGAAAGGAACTGTCATTGAAGCCCACCTAGACCGAACTCGGGGCCCTGTGGCCACCCTGCTGATCCAAAACGGAACCCTACGGGTGGGAGACGTGATTGTGGTAGGGGCGGTTTACGGTAAAATCCGGGCCATGATTGACGACCGGGGCGATAAAGTTGAAGCCGCGAGTCCTTCCTTTGCCGTAGAAATTCTGGGACTAGGGGACGTTCCCGCCGCTGGGGATGAATTTGAAGTCTTCACCAACGAAAAAGACGCCCGCCTGCAAGCAGAGTCCCAAGCGACGGAGGATCGCAATACCCGTCTGCAACAAGCGATGTCTTCCCGTCGGGTGACCCTCAGCAGTCTGTCGGCCCAGGCCCAGGAAGGGGAACTCAAGGAACTCAACTTGATCCTGAAGGCCGACGTCCAGGGATCGGTGGAAGCCATTTTGGGATCACTCCAACAACTCCCCCAAGGAGAGGTGCAAATCCGTGTCCTGTTGGCCTCTCCGGGGGAAGTGACAGAGACCGATGTGGATTTAGCCGCAGCCAGTGGTGCCATTATCATCGGCTTCAACACCACCTTAGCCAGTGGCGCCCGCCAAGCAGCGGATCAAGAAGGGGTAGATATTCGGGAATACGACATTATCTACAAGCTCCTCGATGATATTCAAGGGGCCATGGAAGGTCTGCTGGATCCGGAAGAGGTGGAAGCCTCCCTGGGGATGGCGGAAGTCCGGGCGGTGTTCCCTGTGGGACGGGGCAATATTGCTGGCTCCTACGTCCAGTCGGGCAAAATTATCCGTAATCGTAGTTTACGGGTACGTCGGGGCGGTGAAGTGGTCTTTGAAGGCACCATTGATTCCCTCAAGCGGATGAAGGAGGATGCCCGTGAAGTCAATGCCGGTTATGAATGCGGTATTGGTTCCTCGAAATTCAATGACTGGAAAGAGGGCGACGTGATTGAAGCCTACGAAATGACCATGAAGCGCCGCACCTTGGCCACTAACTAGCATGATGGAGGTCGCTTAATGGCGTCCATCACTGGCAGACAGGGCGATCGCCCTGTTTGCCGTTGGGGTTGGAAACGGTTACCAGCGGGAAATGTTCGATGATTTTGTTGCAATTTAGTACGTCTCACTATTGCCGAAAAGCCCGCCTAGCCCTGGGTTACAAGGACCTTGATTATCGTGTCAAAAACTTAACCCCAGGTCTCCACGCTCTCCAACTCAAGCCGGTGACCGGTTGCACCACTGTGCCGGTTTTATGCCCAGAATTAACCGGAGAGCCGGAATACGTTACTGATTCGAGTGGTATTTTTCAGTTTTTAGAAAAAATAAAGCCCGATCGCCCATTATTTCCCGAAGACCCTGACCAACGGTTAAAGGCGGCATGGTTAGAGGATTGGTTGGACGAGAGCATTGGCACCGCCACCCGTTTTGTGTACTACGATTACCGGGCCGGAGCAGGGAAAGAGATTGATCCTTCCTTCGCCAGTGAGTTGGTGATTCAAGTGGTACGACGGCAGTATGGAATTAATGCGGCGACGGTGGCTTTATCCCGGGAACGCTTACACCTGGCCTTTAAAGTTTTATCGGTGTGGCAGGAACAGGACTATCTTTGCGGCGATCGCCTCAGTATTGCGGATGTGACCGCCGCTGCCCTGTTGAGTCCCTTGGCGTTACTGCCCGACTATCGACAGTCTGTGCCCTGGCTGTTTGACAAAATTAAGGTGATCCACCAACACTGTGGTGAACCCCTGCCACCGGGTTTGGCGTAGGGTTACAGATTTTTACTTTTTGACACTGCCTCCGGTGGCGGGCTGAGTTAATCCGTCGCTTCGGGGTCTTCATCCCCTAGCCCCAATTCCCGTCTGAGGGTCGCAATGGATTTTTCACCGATGTAATGGTCAGAGCAAATCACCTCAGGCATCCGAATTAGATCCTGACGCTCCGCTTGAATGACTTGCATGACAATGGGTTGACTGGCGGGATCGGTAATAATGGTACGGGCGGTGCGGACTAGGGAGCGTAATTTAGGGCGATCGCTCACCAGAGAGGATTTTAAAAAGAGTGAGTCCCCCCGCAGGCTATGAATGAGAATTTCCGCAATGCTCAGGATGCCGGGGCTAAGGCTGACAATGCCGAGGCAAGCGTTTTCCGGCATGGCTTTAATGATCGCCAACTCCTTACCGTAGTCATAAATATCCACTGCGATGACCCGCACATCGTAGGGGGCGGCAATGGATTCCGCTTCTGCCAAGAAATAACGACTAGTCACCACAGTCCCCGACGGCAGTTCCGCTAAGGTTTGCTTGAGGCTTTCCATGGGCACCAATTCCACCGGGATCGCCAAGGATTGTTCCAGTTCATTAAGGATTAACTGTCCTGCCCCAATATCCTGCTGGGGCACGGTGACTAACACCCTGGCATTGCTCCGGAGACGCCAATCAATGGTTTCTAGGCACAATTCTTTCACCTGGGACAGATTTAACCCTTGGTTCAGCAATTCATCAATGGTTTTTTGGATGAGTTGACTGGCTTCCGGGTAGCTGCGAAAAATGGGGCCGTCCAGTACAATGCCATTTTCCGTACTTGGACTTTTCACGTAAATGCCAGAACCGGCGATGGATTCCACCAGTCCCGCCTCTTCAAGATTCTGATACACCTTACTAATGGTGTTGCGGTGCAGCCCCGTCATCATGGCCAGTTGTCGGGTGCTGGGTAAGCGATGACCGGATTGATATTGCCGGGAGGCGATCGCAAAGCGAATTTGGTCAAATAGCTGCTTTGACGCGGGAATTTCGCTGTCGTTTTGAATCTGAAACTGTAGCATTGTCAAGGTCTTTAAAAACGGAGGAGTAAAAAAGATGATGTTCAGTTTACTGCCTTTTAAAGACGCCTTCAGCGGGGGAAAGGTTCACCATTGGTGTCCGTCGGCACGGTGGCTTTCAACCCCGGTGACCCCAGGCCGTTGGGATGGAAGGGATAGAGCACCGATGGTCATTGCCCCGATGGGGTAAAATTCAAAAGTTAGTCGTGCTTAATCATTTAGAGGCATTCATGGGTGGACAAACCCTCGAAAAATCTTCCCAAGTCCTGCGCCAGGAAGTCCTAGGCGCTCGCCGCTTCAGTAACTTTTTTTGGGCGGGAATTTCAACCATTGGCGGCGTCGGCTTTCTTTTAGCCGGTCTTTCTAGCTACTTTGGCCAAAACTTTTTGATTGTCAGTGACACCACTCAGCTACAGTTCATTCCCCAAGGCATTGCCCTGGCATTCTATGGGGTAGCAGGGAGTGTGGTTGCCACCTATCTCTGGGGAACCATGGCCTTGAATGTGGGAGGGGGCTATAACGAATTTAATAAGGACTCCGGGAAGGTTACCATTTTCCGGTGGGGGTTTCCCGGCAAAAACCGCCGCATTGAGTTAATCAACAACATTGCTGATGTGCAAGCTGTGCGGGCGGATATCAAGGAAGGCATTAATCCCAAACGGGCCTTGTATTTAAAAATCAAACAGCGTCGTGATATTCCCCTAACCCGGGCCGGGCAGCCCATTTCCCTGGCTCAGTTAGAAAACCAAGGGGCGGAATTGGCCCGTTTCCTGGGCGTTCCCCTCGAAGGGTTATAACGTGATCAAACAGGACAAAATCGGCGATCGCCAGTTTATTCCCTGACTGGCAGTTAAGGTCGTTAGAGTGTTGAGTTCATTGCACATTAGAGTGGATAGAGTATGCACAACATTGGTCGTCGTTACGGAATTTGGTTCGTTAGTTTTTTTTGCGCTGTAAACCTGCTCCTCACGGCTTGTAATCAGCCTTCTGCGATTTCCTCAGAGCAGGGAACCCCTGGATCTCCCGTGGCCAATAATCCCGCTTCCCCGCTGGATCTGTCCGGCTATAAACCCCGTCTGGAGGGCAAGGCCACGGTAGAAATAGTGGTTAACGGCCAACCGATCATCATTGAAGTGGACGGAGAAAATGCGCCGGTAACTGCGGGGAACTTCATCGATCTAGTGGAACGGGGTTTTTATAACGGGCTAACGTTCCACCGCGTTGTGGATGGCTTTGTGGCCCAAGGGGGCGATCCCCAAGGGACGGGCACCGGCGGCTTCGTGAATCCTGAAACCCAGAAACCCCGCAATATTCCCCTCGAAATCAAACTCTCCCCGGATGTGGAAAATGCCCCCAAAGACCCCATCTACGGTACGGCGATCGGGCAACAGGGGGGCTATGTCAATCCACCGGTGGTACTTCCCCACAAAATGGGGGCTGTTGCCATGGCCCGGTCTCAAATGCCCGATTCTGCCTCTTCCCAATTTTATTTCACCCTTTCCGACGACACCGGCTTCCTGGATGGGGATTATGCGGTATTTGGTTATGTCACCCAAGGGATGGATGGGGTCATGAATATTAAACAAGGGGATAAAATTCAGTCCGCTAAAGTTACTGCGGGTCAAGACAATTTGAAAAAGTAGGCGATCGCCGTCTAGGAGGATCAGCGTCATTGATTACCAACTTTCTAGGGTTGATTGACAACGTTAATGGTTGATGTAAATTATGCGATTTCCCAATACGCCCAGGGCCTATTTTTGATGGCCGATGACCACGATACCCTGGGCTGGTACCGGAGCGATCGCCATGCCATTATTCCGTTGGATCAGCGGTTTCGTTATCCTAAATCCTTACAACGGGTGATTAATCAACATCGGTTTACCGTTGCCATTAACCGGGACTTTGCGGCGGTCTGCCGTGGGTGTGCCAATCGGGCCCAAACTTGGATTTCTGAAGAGTTAATGACCGTCTACCACCATCTCCATCAGGCCGGTTGGGCCCATAGCTTTGAAACCTGGGACGGCGATCGGCTAGCGGGGGGAATTTTAGGCATTGCGATTCGGGGGGCGTTTATTGGTGAATCCATGTTTTACAATATTCCGGAAGGGTCAAAGGTTGCCATGGTGAAACTGGTTGAGCACCTGCGCCGCCAGGGGTATTCATTATTTGATGCCCAATTACAAAATCCCCACCTCCAACGGTTTGGGGCCTACGAAGTAAGTGAAAGCGTGTTTAAAGTAGAACTTCAAAAAGCGTTGAAATCCCCCTGTCGTTTTCTGCCCCATCAATCCTCAACAATTAATTGAAATGCCTGATTCAAGAGGCTGATTTTATCCACCAAATCCGCTAATTTTTGACTGTCATAACGCCCTTCAAATGCCTCTAAGGCTGCTTTATCCAGTGCTAAATCATAGGCGTCAGCTAAGGTTTCCCGTAATTCCCCTTCCGTTAGGTAATAGCCTTTGGTTTTACGTCTTTTATTGATTCGTTGAATCTGCCGGACCGCATTGCGAAGGGAGACATCC
Organism: Synechocystis sp.; assembly: GCA_035285105.1. GTDB lineage: Bacteria > Cyanobacteriota > Cyanobacteriia > Cyanobacteriales > Microcystaceae > Synechocystis. The sequence continues at coordinate 10,994 of JAYKHU010000209.1, read as the reverse complement.
CAAGATCGGGTTGTCCGCTTTTCAGCCTGTTGTTTGATTAAATGGAGTAACAAAATAATGCTAAAGCTAAAAATTTTATTTAACTTATCTTCTTTACTCATTTCGGTCATTTCCTCGACCAAGAGAATGGCTTCCGTAATATTTCCCTCGGTTAATAATCCTTTTAATTCCAGCAATTCTTCCATATTGGTTTACCTTTGAGGGGAAATGGGGTCTTTCTAGCCTAGATAAATGCCCAAGGATCGTGCCGTTTTAACCATAAATCCCTGGGGATCCACCGGAAACGCGCACACGTTGCCATGGTGGCATTCCTTAATGGCTTTAATAATGGGGGCTAAGTCCAGATGCTGCACTTGCCCTTCCCGCCACACAACAAATTGATCATAAATCCCCGCTTCGATCAGTTCCACCGCTTTGATGCCAAATACCGTTGCCAAAAGGCGATCGAACGAGAGGGGGGTGCGACTCCGTTGTAAGTGACCCAAGATGGTGGCGCGGATATCTAATTGGGCTAAATCACAAAATTCTTGGTCTGACCGTTGGCAAAGTTCTTGATTGGTTTGGGAAATACACTCTGCTAAATAATCGGCGATATATTTTTCCTTGTGTTGTTGTTGATCCTTAACCCCTTCAGAAATCACGATTAAAGCAAAATGTCGACCCGATCGCCGTAGATTGATTAATTGATGACAACAGCCCTCAATAATCTCGGGGGTTAAATAGGGGGTAATTTCGGGAATTAAGATAATATCGGCTCCCCCTGCAATCCCCGCATGGAGGGTTAAATGACCGGCATCCCGACCCATTACTTGCACAATAATAATGCGCTCATGGCTGGCGGCGGTAAAGGTCAAATCGTAAAGGGCCTGGGTAACGATATCAACTGCGGTACTAAAGCCCACGGCCAAATCGGTAAACGGAATATCATTGTCAATGGTTTTAGGGATAGCAATAATCCGCCAATTCCCCTTTTGCGCGAGGTCATAAATAATATCTAAACTGCCATCCCCCCCAATCACAATCAGGGCATCGAGCTGAAGCATTTCATAGCCTTTTAAAATCGCTTCCGCAATGGCAGGCTGTTCAGGATGACCCTTACTTAATGACCCCAACACACTACCGCTGAGAAACTGCAACACATCAAGGCCTTTGAGCATTCCCGGTAGGGTATAGCCATGTTTGGTCAGCAGCAAATCTGAACCTTGATATTTACCGTGGGCCACCTCCATAAACCCATCCGTACCGTAGGGGATGCCATACACCTCCCAACCCTTGAGGTTAGAGGCTTTGACCACAGCGCGGATCACGGCGTTCAACCCGGGACAATCGCCCCCACTGGTTAAAATCCCGATACGTTTTGGGTTCATAGGTAGACCTCGCTATTCAGTTCTGTTAAACGGTTATCAATGAAAGATGATGTCGAGACAAGACGGCCTTTAACCCACCGGCTCATAATGCTCGATCGCCTTCCAAATGGGGGCATAGGTCTGCAGGGCTTTAACGTATTGCACCCGTTCAAAGGCCGTGGGATCGGGACAATGGAGTTGACTCATACTGCCTTGCATTTGCTGAACAGATTCATATTCATGTTCCTCTAACCAGTGGCGCAAACTATCAGTCAAGGTATCCAAGTAACCGATGCCATGGCGGAGTAAGGCACTCACCAGTTGGGTAATCTTGGCACCGGCCATCAACATTTTGACAAGGTCAGCGGTGTGGTGAACCCCACTGGTGGCGGCTAGATCACAGTCAATGCGCCCATATAAAATGGCTAACCAGTGTAACGGTAAGCGCATACTTTGGGGGGTACTCAGCAGGATATGGGGATAAACGTCCAAGGTTTCTAAGTTAAAATCCGGCTGGTAAAAGCGGTTAAACAGCACCAATCCATCCGCCCCCTGTTCGGCAAATTGTTTCGCCATGTAGGCCATATTGCTGAAGTAAGGCGCAATCTTAACGGCGATCGGTAGATTAACTTCCGCTTTAACGGTCTTAACAATATCCAGATAATTTTTTTCCACCTCTGCCCCGGGCACATCCATGTCCGTGGGAACGTAATAAATATTCAGTTCCAACGCATCTGCCCCAGCTTCTTCAATTTGTTGGGAATAATCCAACCAGCCCCCCAACGTTGACCCATTTAAGCTGGCAATAATGGGAATATCTAAGCTTTCTTTGGCCTGGCGAATATGATTTAAATATTCCTCTGATCCCACATGAAAAACCTTCGGTTCCGGGAAATAGGTCAATGCCTCCGCAAAACTATCGGTGCCGTGGGTTAAATGGTGGTGCATTTCCAGCCGTTCTTGCCGCAGTTGTTCTTCAAAAAAAGAATGTAGAATGATTGCCGCTGCGCCACTATCTTCCATTTTTTTAAGATTATCTAAATCCTCAGTCAGGGGGGCACAGGAGCCAACGACTAGGGGAGATTTTAAGTTTAAACCGAGATATTGGGTAGTGAGATCCATTGTGTTCATTCCTTTTAGTTGTTAATTGTAATCTTCGTAATATTCTGGGAAAAAGCCATCGGGCAGAAAAGTCCGATCCAAAATTTCATCCTCTGCAAAGGGATTGATTTCTGGAAAGATTTCCAAATCAGTCCCAGTTTCAATGGCAGTCAGTTGCCGAGCATGGTCATAGGACTTATCCAAAACCCGGTGTAAATATCCCTGCAAACTCGGACTTTTTGAAATACACTGATAAATTTTCTTTCTGCTTTGGTCAATCATGGTCTTCCAACTATTAGACCAAGTTTCTGGCTGATATTTCCATTTAAGCAAATGAATTAGAATAACTACCAAGTTCTCCTCTAAAGTAACCTGTTCTCTATAGCTAAGGAACTCAACCTCTTCGGCAAGATTCTCAAAATCAAGTTCATCCAATTCATTTTCTTTTAGACAGTTAGCCATTGTCTCTAACCAGTGATTAAAGTCTTTTTCATAAAGGGAGCCAGCATTTAAATTGATAGTCATAATGTCTTTTAAGTTATTCAGGCAGAAAATCGTTTTCAAGAATTTTTTCCTTTGGGAATGGATTGCTCACAGGAAAAGTAGTGATATTGAGAGATGTCCTGATGCTGGCTTGTTTTCTAGCTTGTTCATAGACTTGTTCAAAAACTAGGTCAAAATATCGTTTAAGACTGGGACTCTCCCGAAATTGCTCGAGAATTCTCCTTCTATGTTCTCGGACACTAATCTCCCAACTACTAGAGCGCTTATGGGTCTGGTATTTCCATTTGAGTAGGTGGGTCAACAAAACTTCCAAGTTACTTTGTAAAGATTTTTTTAGACTACGTCCCATGGTTTCAATTTCTTGAATGAGATTTTGGAGATCTAACTGATCTACTTGGCGATTTTTGAGCAGATCTGCCATGGTTTCAGCCCACAAGCAAAAGTCTTGTTCGTAAAGGGTTTTCGTCTTAAGTTGAGTGACCATCAGCGTTACCTCATAAACTTTGCCCAAGGGGTAGGGGAACAAATAACTCATTAAAGTCTGTCCCCCTAATGCCGATTTTAAACAGATTGAACGGGGGCTTTGGTGGAGGACGGGTCACCCTGACCATTGCCGCCATTACCATTCCCATGGGTTTCGCCTAAGGGACGTTTCGCCAAATATTCATACATGGCCCAACGGATATTGACATCTTTTTGAGCGAGTTTCATCAACTGCTTAGCCTCTTCCGGTTGACTCCGGGTCAGCATGGCAAAGCGATTTTCGGAATACACCGTTTTATCAATGGGCACTTTCGGCGATCGCATATCCAGTTGTAAGGGGTTCTTCCCTTGGTCTAGGAGTAACGGGTTATAGCGATAGAGTAACCAACGCCCGCTATCCACCAATTCTTTTTGGTGATTCATGGCAGTGGTCATGTTGATGCCGTGGGCGATGCAGTGGGAATAGGCAATGATCAAGGATACGCCGGGATAGGCTTCCGCTTCCATGAAGGCTTTGATGGATTGTTCATTTTTAGCCCCCATAGCAATGCTGGCCACATAAACGTTGCCGTAGGTCATGGCCATTAACCCCAGGTCTTTTTTAGGAGAAGGTTTGCCCCCAGCAGCAAATTTGGCCACGGCAGCCCGGGGGGTGGCTTTGGAGGCTTGACCGCCGGTGTTGGAATAGACTTCCGTGTCCATCACCAAAATGTTGACGTTGCGGCCGCTAGCCAGGACGTGATCCAAGCCACCGTAACCGATGTCGTAGGCCCAGCCATCCCCACCGATAATCCAGACACTTTTCTTCACCAGGTAATCCACCACGGAGCGGAACATATTGGCTTGGGGGGTTTCCAGTCTCTGCAGCCGTTGTTTAACCTGTTCCACCCATTGCCGTTGTTCATAAATGTCGGCTTCGGTGCTTTGGGGGTTATTCAAAATATCTGTGACAATACTGTCCCCCAATTCCCCGGCAAAGGTTTTCAGTAACTCCGCCGCAAATTCCGTTTGTTTATCAATGGACACCCGGAAGCCCAGCCCAAATTCCGCATTGTCTTCAAATAAGGAGTTCGACCAAGCGGGGCCGCGACCGTCAGCATTTTGGGCCCAGGGGGTAGTGGGCAGATTACCGCCATAGATAGAGGAACAGCCGGTGGCATTGGCCACTAACATCCGATCGCCGAATAACTGACTCACCAATTTCAGATAGGGGGTTTCCCCGCAACCGGCACAGGCCCCGGAAAACTCAAACAGCGGTTCCTGCATTTGTTGGTGGCTAATTTTATTCAGGTTCAGTGTTTGGCGATCGGGGTTGGGTAAATCGAGGAAAAAGTCCCAATTGTGCCGTTCCTGTTCCCGTAGGGGTAACTGGGGTTCCATATTGATCGCCCGTAAGCGGGGTTGGGATTTATTTTTCGCCGGACACACATCCACACAAATGCCACAGCCGGTGCAATCTTCGACGGCGGTTTGGATGGTGAATTTTAACCCCGTCCATTCCTTATCCTTGGCCACAGTACTCTTAAACGTTGCGGGGGCGTTGGCCAGTTCCCCTTCGTCGTACACCTTGGCGCGAATGACTGCATGGGGGCAAACAATGACACATTTACCACATTGCACACAGACATCGGGGTCCCACACGGGAATTTCCTGGCCGACGTTCCGTTTTTCCCATTTGGTGGTTGCGGTGGGATAGGTGCCGTCACAGGGGAGCGCACTGACGGGTAACTCATCCCCGTGGCGACTCATGATTTTACCCAATACGTCCTTAACAAACACCGGGGCCTTGTCGGGCACCACTGGTCGTAATTCCGTCGCATCGGGGTCAACTTGGGCGGGAATAGTCACTTCATAGAGGTGATCTAGGGTGGAATCCACTGCCTTGATATTCATGGCAACGATTTCTTGCCCCTTTTTGCCGTAGGTCTTTTGAATATATTTCTTGATCTGGGCGATCGCCTCTTCCCGGGGGAGAATTCCAGCGAGGGCAAAGAAACAGGTTTGCATCACGGTGTTAATGCGCCGTCCCATACCCGCGTCTTTGGCCACTTCCACCGCATTGATGGTGTAAACCTTCAGGTTTTTATCGATAATTTGTTGTTGAATGGGGCGGGGAAAATGGGCCCAAATTTCCGTTGGCTTGTAGGGACTGTTCACTAAAAAAACGCCCCCCTCAACAGCGGCTTCCAACACCTCGAACTGTTCTAAAAATTCCCACTGGTGACAGGCAACAAAATTGGCTTGACTGACCAAGTAGGTGGAACGAATGGGATCGGGGCCAAAGCGCAAATGAGAAACGGTCACGGAACCGGATTTCTTCGAGTCGTAAACAAAATAGCCCTGGGCATAATTGTCCGTATCGCCGCCGATGATTTTGATCGAGTTTTTATTGGCCCCCACGGTGCCATCCGATCCCAGACCGTAGAAAATGGATCGCACCACCGAGGCGGGTTCCGTAGAAAAGCGGGGATCATAGTCAATGCTGCTATGGCTGACATCGTCGTTAATGCCCACGGTGAAATGATTTTTGGGCGTCGTTTGGGTGAGATGATCCAATACGCCCTTGACCATGGCCGGGGTAAATTCTTTGGAGGATAAGCCATACCGTCCCCCCACAATTTTGGGCATCATGCCCCCCCGCTCCGCAAAGGCCGTGATCACGTCTTGATAAAGGGGTTCTCCGGCACTCCCCGGTTCCTTACAGCGATCCAACACCGCAATACTTTTCACCGTTTCGGGTAAGGCCGCCACCAGGCGATCGCCGGCAAAGGGACGGTAGAGACGCACCTTTAATACCCCCACTTTTTCCCCTTGGGCCGTGAGATACTCCACCGTTTCCTGGGCCGTTTCACATCCTGACCCCATCAGGACCACCACCCGTTCCGCCTGGCGATCGCCCACATACTCATAGGGGTGATAATGGCGGCCGGTTAACTCGCCAAATTCTGCCATTACCCGTTCCAGGACAACCGGATACTGTTCATAAAACGGATTGACCGACTCCCGGGCTTGGAAATAGACATCGGGGTTCTGGGCCGTTCCCCGCAGCACCGGGCGATCGGGGGTTAATGCCCGTTGACGGTGGGCTAAAACGTGTTCATCTTTGATTAACGCCCGGAGGGTTTCATCGGTCAGCAATTCTACTTTTTGCACTTCATGGGAGGTGCGGAAACCGTCAAAAAAGTGTAGTCCTGGCACCCGGGTTTCATAACTGGCGGCCGTGGCAATCAAGGCCATGTCCTGGGCTTCCTGCACGGAATTGGAACTTAACAACGCAAACCCCGTATTCCGTGCTGCCATCACGTCACTGTGATCGCCAAAAATAGATAATGCCTGGGCCGCCAATGACCGCGCCGCTACATGCAACACCGCCGCCGATAGTTCCCCTGCAATTTTATGCATATTGGGCAACATCAACATTAAGCCTTGGGATGCGGTAAAGGTCGTTGTCAGGGCACCCGACTGTAAAGCGCCATGAACAGCCCCCGCTGCACCGCCTTCGCTCTGCATTTCGACGACTGAAGGTACGGTGCCCCATAGGTTTGGTCGATGCTCCGACGCCCAAGCATCGGCCCACTCTCCCATTGGTGAAGATGGGGTAATGGGGTAAATGGCAATCACTTCGCTCAGTTGGTACGCAACACGGGCGACGGCTTCGTTACCATCGAGGGTAGCGTAGGTGGGCAAACTCATAAATCAATTGTCCTCTCAGGAGTGGTCGGCAAGAGTGAAAAAACGAGCAATAATATCGACAAAAGATTGCAGACTTGAAGCTTATTTTTGCAAAGGGATCATTACTCTTTCATTGGGCCGTTAAGGCTCACACTAACGGAAAAAGATTAAGAAACTATTAGGTTGCTTTTGTTGGGTTGTGGAACGTGTTATCCAGTCAGCACGGCCAGCGCTTTCACCTTCAAACATCAGGGGGGAAACGTCAATTCAAGAAAGATCATTATGCTCCCACCACTGTGTAGTTTCATCTTCAGCCAAAATTTGAAAACTGGCACAATTTCTTATACTTTTTTAATATCACTTTCTTTTCAGGTGCTACATCAAAGCCCCGGTACCCAAAATCCTCAAAATAGTGCTATGGAGGGGGGCGGTGGGACTCACATTCCCCTCGGTTCATCATTAACGGTTTTTTCCCAAAAATCATGCCCTTCCGCCCCTCACCCCTGTCCCTGATATTGGGGTAGACTTTACCATAAACATTCCGAAGCCCATTGTGTCCTATGCTCGGCGGTCATTTTTATCTCATTGCGTTTGCGTTAGCGGTGATTGTTGTGTGGTTTATGACCCCGGTGATTAATCATTGGGGTCGCAGGGCGGGCTACGTTGATCAACCCAATGCTCGGAAAATGCATAATCGCCCCATGGTGCGCCTCGGAGGGGTGTCCATTTTCCTCGGTAGCGTCGTTGCCCTATTGGTGGTGTGGCAGTTGGGGGCGTTTGGGATCACGACCCCCAAAGCTGAGTGGGAAGTGTGGGGCGTCGTTCTTGGTGGGGTGGCATTTTTTGCCGTGGGTCTTTTTGACGATCTGTTTGACCTTAGCCCCTTTTCTCGATTACTGGCCCAGGTGGCGATCGCCTCAGTGGTGTGGAATATGGGGGTGCAAATCAATTTTGTGACCCTGCCGTTTTTAGGCGATCTGTTGCAACTGGATATCTTTAGCCTGCCGATTACGGTGATTTGGTTGGTGGGGTTAGCCAACGCCATTAATTGGATTGATGGACTGGATGGATTGGCGGCCGGGGTCTGTGGAATTTCCGCCGTGGTATTATTTGTGCTCTGTCTCTTTATGGAGCAGTCGGCAGCGGCCTTGATTGCCGCCGCTTTGGCGGGGGGAGCGTTGGGGTTTTTGCGTTACAACTTCAACCCAGCCCAAATTTTTATGGGGGATGGGGGCGCTTATTTCATGGGGTTTACCCTAGGGGGAGTGGCTGTGATTGGTTTGGTTAAGGTGGCAGCAGTAACCACCGTGGCCGTCACCGCAGTTTTATTGCCCTATTTAGTGCTGGCGGTACCGATTTTAGATATGTCGGTGGTGATTCTCTCCCGTCTCCTTAAAGGCAAATCCCCTTTCAAGGCTGATAAGGGTCACCTCCACCACCGCCTGATCAACGCCGGTATTTCCCACCGCTTAACGGTGTTGTTTATTTACGCCTTAACCCTCTGGGCCGGTAGTTTAGCATTGGGATTTTCCAATATCCCCAGTGGTTGGGGCTTTGCCATTGGCGCCACACTGCTGTTGATCTATCTAGGGTGGCAGGTGTGGCGCAACAGCCGCAAAGTGGAAGAATAACTCAATTCTTTAGCGGAACATACTGCTCACGGAGCTTTCTTCATGGATGCGCCAAATTGCTTCACCGATTAGGTTGGCAACCGACAGCACAGTTAATTGAGGAAATTGATGGTCGTCCGGGACAGGGATGGTATTGGTCACAATTACCTCTTCAAATAGCCCACTGGAAAGACGGTTAATGGCCGGTTCTGAAAAGACAGCATGGGTGGCACAGGCGTAAACCTGCCGCGCCCCTTCCTTGCGGAGTAAGCGTGAGCCTTCCGAAATAGTGCCAGCGGTATCAATCATGTCATCGACTAAAACCGCCGTCTTGCCTTTCACATCCCCCACTAAGTTCAACACCTCGGCCACATTATGACTCTGGCGACGCTTATCGATAATGGCTAAGGGGGCATCGTTTAATTTTTTAGCAAAGGCCCGGGCCCGGGCCACACCGCCGACATCGGGGGAAACTACGACTAAATCACTTAGGCGTTTATTGTTCAGGTAATCAATAATGACCGGGGAACCATACATATGGTCACAGGGAATATCAAAATACCCCTGGATTTGGGCCGAGTGTAAGTCCATTGCCAAGACCCGTTGGGCACCGGCCCCGGTAATTAAATTAGCCACCAATTTGGCGGAAATGGATTCCCGACCGGCGGTTTTGCGGTCAGCCCGGGCATAGCCATAGTAGGGAAGAACTGCGGTGATTTGGCGTGCTGAAGCGCGGCGACACGCATCAATCATGATCAACAATTCCATTAGATTGTCGTTCACCGGATGGCAGCAGGGCTGGATTAAATACACATCGCCCCCCCGGATCGATTCCTGAATCTGGATGTAGAGTTCACCATCGGCAAACCGTTTGCGGAGCATGGGGCCAATGTCCATGCCCAGGTAACGCGCCACTTCCTGGGAAAGGGACGGGTTAGAAGAACCAGAAAAAAGACGGAGACGATTGTTGTCAGATAAGGCAGACAGCATCGATTGACGTGTTAAAGTAGCGGTATTGCTCACGGCAGACACTTTACCCCCATGTCATGGCAGATTACGGGAACACTTAGCATTGGCTTTTTGGCCTCAAGTCCCACCCCATCATAGCGGATTGTTAGGTCGCCAATATGCCAAAAATAATCTTGGGGGAATGGCGGCGTCATCTATCAGTAATCCAAAATCCAGCTTTTATGACACAGTTTTTCAATCCCGCTGGGCAAAAAACCTTATTTATTGTGGGATGCGACACAGAGGTTGGCAAAACGGTAACCACCTCTGCCCTAGCGGCCTATTGGCAACGGTATTATCCTCACCAATCCCTGGGATTGATGAAATTATTGCAAACGGGGGTGGGGGATGATGAACATTATCAGCACCTATTTGGCGATATAGACCATTGGGAAGTGGTCACGCCCCTCAAATTTGCCACCCCGGTGGCCCCCCCGATCGCCGCAGAGCGGGAAGGAAAATTGATTGATTTGGCAGTGGTCTGGCAGACCCTACAACGGTTACAAAAGAATCACCAGCGGGTGTTAGTGGAGGGATTGGGCAGTTTAGGCTCCCCTGTTACCGATGAACTGACTGTGGCGGATGTGGCGGGGCTGTGGCGCTTAGACTGCCTCTTAGTCGTTCCGGTCAAATTGGGGGCCATCGGTCAGGCGATCGCCCAGGTGGCCCTGGCCCGTCAAGCGAAGGTGGCCCTCAAAGGCTTAATTTTAAGTTGTGGGAGTCCAGAGGCGGAGCAGCACCTTGATGATTGGGCGGCATCACCGATGTTGGAGCAATTCACAGGATTACCAGTCTTGGGCGTTATTCCCTACCTAACAGCGGCAGACCGTCAGGATCTGGCTCAGTTGGCCCAGGTTGCGGCTGACCTTCATTTGGCATCCTTAACCTTTTTTGCGGATCTGCCCCTGGCAACCCCGGTGTAGCGCCCCGATTTTTAACGATCCCCCTGATGGGGCTTGCCCCCGTAGTAGGAAGCAATGTTTGCTGGGGGTACCGGAGGAGAATAGAAATAACCCTGGGCGTAGTCACAGCCGATCAGCTTTAAGAACGCCACATGGTCCGCCGTCTCTACCCCTTCGGCAACAATTTCTAACTCTAAGCTTTTGCCGAGGGCGACAATGGCTCTGGCGATCGCCACATCATCGGGATCCTGGGGAATGCCCTGGATAAAACTCTGATCAATTTTGAGAATATCAATGGGAAGCTGCTTAAGGTAGCTGAGGGAAGAGTAACCCGTACCAAAATCATCAATGGCAATGGTGATCCCCGC
>JAYKHU010000208.1:0-4808 GCA_035285105.1 Synechocystis sp. | reverse complement strand
AAAGCCAGTGGACGGGACAACAATTTCGGGCGTTAAACGAAGCCCCGACCCTATTGTTAGTGGTAATTGTCTTGTTGGCAGTCTTTAAAAATAATTTGCCCCTGGATGCCACCACCTGGTTAATTGTAGCGTTGGTGATTGCCATGGCGGCCTCCATTCAGCTTTACGCCAAGAAGCGTCGGCGGGCTCAAGAAGCCCTAACCAAAGCCCAACAGGATGCCACCGTCGCTTCCAATTAGGGCTAATGGAGGACAGTCTACCTCTAGCGATTCTAATCGGTTTGTCAACGCCTGTATTTAACCCCAGCGTGAAAGTCTCTCTGGGGAATCTTGCCGGGCGCCGTCAGTCAGTTCCATTCTGTGTTAACCTCCTTCTTTGAGTAAGGGGGTTTTTGCTTACCTGTCCCGAGTTGATCATTCACTGCCGTCTAAACCACTACCATGTCTAGCCCGATCAAGCCGTTTTTCTTTGATATTACCGACGACGAAATCGAGTTTTTTCTCAGCGAAGCTCGTCAAATCCTTAAATCCGGTAGCTTGATTTTAGGAAACCATACCCAAGAATTTGAACAGGCCTTTGCGGAATTTGTCGGCACCAAACACGCCATTTCCGTCAACAGCGGCACCTCTGGACTAGAAATTCTGCTGCGGATTAAGAAGGTAGAAAACACGACAATTCTCGTTCCCACCAACACCAATTTTGCCACGGTAGCTACGGTGTTGCGGGTTAATAGTGACGTGCAATATTTGGACATGGATCCCCTAACCTTTGCCCCCACCTTGGAGATGGTCAAGGAGGCGGTGGAAAGTAAATCCTATGCCAAACCCCTCTCCGGGGTTTTCTGGGTTCATATTGGTGGGGTCATTTCCCCGGAGTTTCCTGCGGTGGTTGAATACTGCCATCAAAAAGGATTATATGTGTGGGAAGATACGGCCCACGCCCACGGTAGCCAAATTAATGGGGTTCAAGCGGGTAATTTAGGGGACGGCGCCTCTTTTTCCTTCTTCCCCACTAAAGTAATGACTACATTTGAGGGGGGCATGATTACCCTCAATGACGATGAGGAAGATACGTTAGCCCGTTCCTTCCGCAATCAGGGTAAGCGAGGGATGAATTTTGGCGGCCTACACACCGATTTTGGCAACAGTACCCGGATGACGGAAATCCATGCGTTGTTGGGACAAATCCATCTGGCGAAATTGCCGAAAATGCTAGCTACCCGTCAACGGGCTTACGAGTTAATCACAGAACCGTTACGAAAAGCTGGAATAGACTTCGTTTCGACGGACCACATGGACAGCGCTAGTCAGTATAAATTGATGGTATTGTTGCCGGAGCATAAAACAGCGGCCCAGGTGAAAGCCGCCCTAGCTGCAGAGGACATTTATCTCGGCGGAACTGTTTACGAAATTCCTTGCCATTTGCAACCTGTGTTTAAAGGGGTTTGTGACGGTCAATCTTTCCCCAATGCTGAAACCTGGTGTCCCCGTCACATTTGTCCGCCCCTGACCTCTGGGACAACTGCCGAAGAGGCTCAACGGGTGGGAGAAGCCCTCGTTCGTCATTTAAGCTAGTGTCCATGTTGCCCTTTTTGCCCCCCCTGCTCCTAGCTCAAGCCAATCCGATCGCCATTCCTGTTAGCCCTCCCCCGGCGGTGATTACCCCTGCACCGCGGCCACCAAGTAGCGGAACGCCCCAGGAACTGCGGGTCATGCAACCGGTGCGGCCCCTACCGGGACAACTGGATGGGATTCCGGTGCTTAATAGCAATAATCCTGAATTAATTTTTAACGAAGGCATTATCATTTCCACCCTGCCTTCCATCGGCATGGGCTATCCCTACGCCCACCTCAACCATCCCTTCAAAGGACGTTTTGATGTGTTCGCCCACCATGTGGTGCAGGCCTCTCCCCTGGGACGCACCCTGTATTTGGGGGTTTTATTGTTCAATGGCAGTAAAAAAGATGCCATGGTGGAAATTTTGCAGGGAGCTAGCTCCCTCACCTCCCCAGATGCTTTATTTATTGACTTGCCCCCGGTGGTGGATAATCCCGATGGGTCAGTGTTTGCAGGGCCGGGGAGTCGGGTGATGAATGACGTCCTCCGGGGCAAACGCCAACCGAATTACCCCGCCCAACTGGTCATTCCTGCTGGTCAAAGTCGGATGCTGATTAGTCATCCTCTGCCGGTGAACTACACCCCCAAGCCGGGGCAAGCCCCTCCCTTGCGGTTACCCCGGAATGGCTTTTCCGCCTATCTACGCCTCAATACCAATACCCCCATTTATGCCGCCAGCATGGCCATGTATGCTCCCCAGGATCTGGGGGGGCGGGAACGGGAACCCAGTTTACAGGACTGGCAAACGCTCCTACAAACCGCCAACCTAATGCAGCCCCGCGATCGCATTCCCCGCAATAGTCAACGCCGCATTTATAGCCGGGTAGCTGGGGTATCCCTCGGATCGCAATGGAAAGCGACGTTAACCGATCCCAACAATTCCCAACAACTTACCATTCCCGAACCGGGGCAAGCCTTTTCCTACCCCATCAGCACCCTCGAGGGGGGGAAAATGGGAACGGACCAAAACCAAGCGGCAAAAATGGCGGTGCGCTACCCTGATACGGCCTATGAATCCCACGGCAATTACGGGGTGCAATATAGCTTGACCCTTCCCTTGGTCAACGCGACCCGCTACCCCAAAACGGTGAGCCTCACCGTGGAAACGCCGTTAAAGTTTAATGATCCTGCTGATAAGTTAACCTTCCTAGTCCCCCCGGCTAAAAATGTCTTCTTTCGGGGAACGGTGCAATTCCGCTATACCGATGATCGGGGGCAATCCCAAAACCGTTACTATCATCTTGTCCAACGCCGGGGACAACGGGGGGACGATTTGGTCAACTTAACCTTAAAGCCCGGGGAACAGCGCACGGTGCAGGTGGATTTACTCTATCCCCCCGACGCCACGCCCCCCCAATTGTTAACGGTAAAAACCCGCTAGGGGCAACCCTTTCTGAGCAAAACTGAGTTAAACATCACGAAATATTACAAACTATTACAAAGCTAGTGTGATTGGGATCGCAATGCCTGAGAATGGTTGGGGCAGGTTGCTCGCTGGCATCGGCTGGTATAGAGTGATGTCCAGTGTGAGACTGTGCCTCGGTTAATAAGGTCTGCTTAAAACCATTCTTAACGTTTAAATCTTTACGGAGGAATCCATCCATGAGTATCGTCACGAAATCGATCGTGAATGCTGATGCAGAAGCCCGCTACTTAAGCCCGGGTGAACTGGATCGTATTAAAGCTTTTGTTACCGGCGGCGCTGCCCGTCTTCGCATCGCTGAAACCCTCACTGGTTCTCGCGAAACCATCGTCAAGCAAGCTGGCGATCGCCTTTTCCAAAAGCGTCCTGACATCGTTTCCCCCGGTGGCAATGCCTACGGTGAAGAAATGACCGCGACCTGTTTACGTGACATGGACTACTATCTCCGTCTCGTCACCTACGGTGTTGTTTCCGGTGACGTTACCCCCATCGAGGAAATCGGTTTGGTTGGCGTGCGGGAAATGTACCGTTCCCTCGGCACCCCCATCGAAGCCGTTGCTCAAAGTGTCCGCGAAATGAAAGAAGTTGCTTCTGGCTTAATGTCTGCTGATGATGCCGCAGAAGCCTCTGCTTACTTCGACTTCGTTATCGGTGCCATGAGCTAGGGCCGCAGCCTCAGCTTATTTGAAGCGTTGATCGAACTATTCAACTCTTTTAGCAATTATTCACATTTGAGTAAGATTTAAGGAAATCAAAACCATGCAAGACGCAATTACGGCTGTAATCAACTCTGCTGACGTTCAAGGCAAGTACCTCGACGGTGCTGCCATGGACAAATTAAAAAGCTACTTCGCCAGCGGTGAACTCCGGGTTCGGGCGGCTAGCGTTATCAGCGCCAACGCTTCCACCATTGTTAAAGAAGCTGTTGCCAAATCCCTGTTGTACTCCGACGTAACCCGTCCCGGTGGCAACATGTACACCACCCGTCGTTATGCGGCTTGTATCCGTGATTTGGACTACTACCTCCGCTATGCCACCTACGCCATGTTGGCCGGTGATGCCTCCATCCTCGACGAGCGCGTACTCAACGGTTTGAAAGAAACCTACAACTCCTTAGGGGTTCCCATCTCCTCCACCGTTCAAGCCATTCAAGCGATCAAAGAAGTGACCGCTAGCTTGGTAGGTGCTGATGCGGGTAAAGAAATGGGTGTTTACCTCGATTACATCTGCTCTGGCTTGAGCTAGTTGATGAATCCCTAATCGGCAACGCTACGTTGGGTTCCCCTCCGTTGAGGTGGACTAACTGGTGATCGCCTTACCCTTGGATCGGGATGTCTAAAGTGAGTGCAAGAAGAATTGAAACCCTGGGGCATACCACTCTAATTGTTTTAATTTGCTGGTGTTGACTTCTGACTCCCGTTCCGCCATTATTATTTCGATTTTTTAAAGAAACGTTTAGGAGAGCCACACCCCATGCGGATGTTTAGAATTACGGCTTGTGTTCCTAGTCAGACCCGGATTCGGACACAACGGGAATTACAAAATACTTATTTTACGAAGTTAGTTCCTTACGATAATTGGTTCCGCGAGCAGCAACGAATCATGAAAATGGGTGGCAAAATTGTGAAGGTTGAATTGGCCACAGGAAAACCAGGCACCAACGCTGGCCTTGCTTAATGCTGAAACTTTGGTTTACCGTATCAATGTTGAATGGCAATTATGAATCATATTGAGGTCAGCAATGACCTCTTTTTTAATTAATCCGTAG
>JAYKHU010000207.1:0-13347 GCA_035285105.1 Synechocystis sp. | reverse complement strand
AGCATGGCGATCGCCACTAGGGTCAGCATTAAATAGGTCTGCCAGGGTTTCACGGGGATTATCCTACTTCTAAACAATTCAAGGGCGGGGCGCAATTTTGCCCGTCGGGGGAGACTCGGGGACTCATCCAAAAGATGCGCTACGATGGGGGCGGTTATTATCTCACCTTGACAATCTCCGCCAAAATTAGTGTCGCGTCTTTTTCAGGAAATCGTACACTACTCTACAGTAAAGGCTCCTGCTTCAGCTTTAAACTTTTGTACGCTAGCGTTGCGTTGTCTATGATAATCGCGATTAATTCTGGGCTGGGGCTGCATAGCGACATCGGCCTTACCTCAATCTTTTCATAAGGAACAACTCATGATGGATCAGTCTTCCCTGAAAACGTCTCCCTCCGCCGAACTTGCTCAGATCAAAATTGAAGATGACCGCACCGGAATGAGTGTGGCGACCCTTAAACGGGCTTTCCTTGATAACCTTTTCTATCTACAGGGGATTGATCGCTCCCAAGCCTCCCTCTACGATTATTATGTCGCCCTGGCCTTCACCATCCGCGATCGCCTGTTACACCGGTTTTTAAAGACGGTGGCCACCTATAAACAGGAAAATGTCAAAGTTGTTTGCTATCTATCCGCCGAATTTTTGATGGGGCGTCATTTGGGCAATAACCTCATCAACCTAGGACTCTACGACAAGGTGGAGCAGGTTCTTAGCGATTTTGACCTGAATCTTGATGAAATTATTGAGCAGGAGCCAGATCCGGGCCTCGGCAACGGGGGCTTAGGTCGTTTGGCGGCGTGTTTCCTCGATTCCCTCGCCTCCTTGGAAATTCCGGCGATCGGTTACGGCATTCGTTACGAATTTGGCATTTTTCACCAACGCATCCAGGACGGTTGGCAGGTGGAAGTTCCCGATAATTGGTTACGCTTTGGCAATCCCTGGGAATTGCCCCGCCCCGACGAATCCGTGGAAGTGAAATTGGGCGGGCATACGGAAATCATTCACAACGAGAAAAATCAGCCCAAGGTGGTCTGGATTCCGGAACGGACAATTTTGGCGATCCCCTACGACACGCCGGTGCCCGGTTATCAAACCAACACCGTCAATCCCTTGCGGCTATGGAAAGCGGAGGCCAGCGAAGAATTTAACTTTGAAGCCTTCAACTCGGGGCTATATGACCGGGCGGTGGCGGAAAAAATGGATGCAGAAACCATTTCTAAAGTCCTCTATCCCAACGACAATACCCCGGCCGGTCGGGAATTGCGCCTCGCCCAACAATATTTCTTCGTTTCTGCCTCCCTCCAAGATTTGGTTCGGATTCACCTCCGCACCCACCCCAACTTAGACGATTTCCACGAAAAAGCCGCCATTCAATTAAACGATACCCACCCTGCCGTGGCGATCGCCGAGATGATGCGCTTATTGGTGGATCGGTTTGACTACGACTGGGATAAAGCCTGGTCAATCACCCAAAAAACCTTCGCCTATACCAACCACACCCTGCTGCCGGAGGCCCTCGAACGCTGGTCAGTGGATTTATTTGCGAAGCTATTACCCCGGCATCTGGAAATTATTTACGAACTCAATCATCGCTTTTTAACCGACCTGCAAACCTGGTTCCCCAACGATGAGGACTTAGTTCGGAATCTATCCCTGATTGAAGAAGGTCACGGCAAACAAATTCGCATGGCCAACCTAGCCTGTATTGGCAGCCATGCTATCAACGGTGTGGCAGCCCTCCATACCGAGCTACTGAAAAAAGATACCCTCAAGGATTTTGCCAAGCTCTGGCCCCAGAAATTCTTCAATAAAACCAATGGGGTGACCCCCCGGCGTTGGATTTTGCTCAGTAACCCCCAATTGTCGGCGTTAGTTACCGAAAAAATTGGCGACGGTTGGCTGAAAAACCTCGATGAAATGCGGCAGTTGGAAAAATTCATCAACGACAAGGATTTTTGCCAACGCTGGCGGGCCATTAAACAGGCTAATAAAAAGAGCTTGGCCGATTACCTTTGCAAGTACCGCAACATCGAAATCGACGTCAATTCCCTGTTTGATGTGCAGGTGAAACGGATTCATGAATACAAGCGTCAACACTTAGCGGTACTGGAAATCATCACCCTGTATAACCGCATCAAACAAAATCCCCAAGCGGCGATCGTGCCCCGTACCTTTATTTTTGGTGGGAAGGCGGCACCGGGGTATTTCACCGCCAAACTGATCATTAAATTAATCAATGCGGTCGGAGAAGTGGTTAACAAAGATCCCGATGTGCGCGGTCGGCTGAAAGTTGTCTTTTTGCCCAACTTTAATGTTTCCCTGGGGCAACGGATTTATCCTGCGGCTGATTTATCCGAACAAATTTCCACCGCCGGGAAAGAAGCCTCCGGCACAGGGAATATGAAATTTGCCATGAATGGGGCCCTCACCATTGGCACGTTAGACGGGGCCAATATTGAAATCCGTGAGGAGGCCGGAGCCGAAAACTTCTTCCTCTTCGGTCTCACGGCGGAAGAGGTGTATGGACTGAAAGCCCAGGGGTATCATCCCCAAGGCTATTACGAAAGTAATGCAGACCTGCGAGCGGTCATTGACCGCATTGCCCACGGTTACTTCTCTCCTGGCGATCCCGATCTCTTCCGTCCCATTGTGGATTCATTGCTGCACCATGATCCCTATATGCTGTTAGCGGACTATCAAGCCTATATTGAATGCCAGGATCAAGTCAGCAAAACCTACGAAGATCAAGAAAAATGGACGCGGATGTCGATTTTAAATTCGGCACGGATGGGTAAATTTTCCTCTGACCGTACCATTCGGGAGTATTGCCAAGAAATTTGGGATGTGCCCCCAGTCACCATTCCCCTAGAGGAGTATCATCCTGAGTCCATCGGCTAGCGCGGAAAACCCGTTCATCTTGTTTAGGACTCATTATTAAACCGCTACCATGACATCAGTCATCATCTGTCCTTGATCCATTAACCCAGGACAATGGTGGCTGATTATTCTTGAGGGGAATGACAGTATGCTTTGGCCATATAAAACACCGGGGATTGCCGACCATCTCTTTGAACGCTTACCCGGCATTCCATTGAGTAAACGGGAGGTTCGACTGCTAATTATTTCCGCCTTGCAACTGCGAGAAGACTCAATTATTTGGGACATCGGGGCCGGGACGGGAACCATCCCTGTGGAATTGGGGTTAATTTGTCCCCAGAGTCAGATTATGGCGGTGGAACGGGATGAAGAGGTGGCGAGTTTAATTCGCCGCAACTGCGATCAGTTTGGGGTCAAAAATGTCACGGTTTATGAAGGCAGTGCCCCCGATTGTTTAGGTCAATTAGGGGCGACCCCCACCCATATTTGTATTGAAGGTGGGCGGCCAATTAAGCAAATTTTGCAGGAAACCTGGCAGCATTTAGCCCTCAATGGTCGCTTGGTGGCCACAGCTAATACCTTAGAAAGTCTCTACGCCATTTCGGAAAGTTTATCTGAGTTACAAGTGCGTAATATTGAAGTCGTCCAAGCGGGGGTGAACCGCCTCGAAAAACGGGGGCTACAACAAATTTTTGCGGCGGTGGATCCCACCTTTATCCTCAGTGGAGAAAAGTTATCGTGACGGACTGGGGATGTTCGACCGGCCTGTCATTCGCAACCAGTGTTTCCCTGCTGCAGCGCAATGGCTGAGAGGGGGGAGGGGGACAAATTCGATCGCCAAAGCGTCGATGTTGGCTTCTGTTCTACAATGAAAGATAAGAAAAGGTTAACAACACGGGTTCCTGGGTTGGGTTTTCACTCAATTTTCGTCTTTCTTCTCCTTCACTATGCCTACTCAACGAATTATTAGTGCGATCATTGGCATTGCTTTGGCCGTTTCCCTGTTAATTTTGGGCGGTTGGTACTTTAGCGCGGCGATCGCCCTAGTGATTTATTTAGGCTTACGGGAATATTTTCAGTTAGTGCGGGCCAAAGGCATTGCCCCGGCGGCCAAAACCACCATGGTGCTATCGTTGCTGCTGCTTCTCTGTGCGACGGCCACCCCCGGATTAACCGATGCTTTTTTTCCGCTAACCGGCGCCTTAATTTGTTTTTATTTGCTGTTTCAGCCCAAAATGGCCACCATCGCTGACATTTCTACGTCGTTGCTGGGGTTGTTCTATGGCGGTTATTTACCCAGTTATTGGGTGCGGTTACGGTTGGGTGATCACTCCCTTACCCCCCAGCTTGTGGATAGTTTAAATTTGCCCTTCAATGGCTTTTGGCCCAACTCATGGCTCCATCCCGAAGCCTTTCCCATGGGGTTGTTAGTCACCGTTTTAGCCTTTGCCTGTATTTGGGCCGCCGATATTGGTGCTTATATCATGGGCAAATGGTTGGGCAGAACGCGCCTTTCGGATATTAGTCCCAAGAAAACCGTGGAAGGGTCATTATGGGGCGTCCTCGGCAGTATTTTGGTCGCCCTACTGGGGGCCTGGTACTTACATTGGCCCTACTGGGAAATTTCAGGAGCATTGCTGGGGTTACTCATCGGGGTGGTGAGTTTACTCGGGGATTTAACCGAGTCGATGATGAAACGGGATGCGGGGGTGAAGGATTCTGGGCAGTTGATCCCCGGCCATGGCGGCATTTTAGATAGAACAGATAGTTATGTATTTACAGCGCCGCTGGTTTATTATTTTGTCGCCCTGTTGTTACCGGTGTTACACAGCCTTAATACCCCCCATTAATCCTCCCCTTCCTGGAGGGTGACCGTGTATAGCCCCACTAAACGAGCAATAAAAATAGCGGGAAAAAGTTGTCCCATAATCGATTCTAAATTCGCTAACCCCATGGCGGCAGACGCCGTGGGGGTAATGTCGCCGTAGCCCACAGTGGTGAGGGTGGTAAAACTAAAATACAACAGGGTAAAGTCAGGGTTGTCCACACCAACTTGTAAATCGGTAAAATTGTCTGGGTTAATGCTAAAGGTAATGCGATAGAGTAAAAACCAAAAAATCCCCAGTAATAAATAGACGCAAATCGCGCCGACAATAATATCTTGGTCTACTTTAACCGACTGATTTAATTGGTGGCTTAACGTGGCGATCGCCACCCCTAAAAAAACAACGAAAATAAGATCGGAAACGGTTTTAATTTTTTCTGAAAGGGTAGGGTTTTGAATCAGCAGATTAGACAGACTCCCCCCCAGTGCAGTAATAATTAATCCATTCAGAATCCGCCGCCAAGGGCTGGCGATCGACACTGTCCTGAGCATTAGAAAAATAGTCAGACTAAATAATAGGGAGGAGATGATTGCCGTAAATCGAAATTGTACAAAGGAAATGAATAAAAAGAGGGAGATGATTGACCAAAAAAGCTGACGATAACGCCAACTATTTAGGGATGAATTCGGTGATTTAGTGGGCATAAATAATCTTTGAACCGAGGGTTACTTTTGAGATAAAAGTCTCGTTTTCAATGCAGTCTACTTAAAGCGTAACATTCAACACTGATCAATTCTGACTTTTCTTGCAAGATTAAGTTTACGCCAATCGTTTTTTATGTTAGCGAAAGACGATCAATCATTACCCTTAGGAGGCTAACCCCATGGCGACCGAAAAAAAAGTGAAAAAGGAGAAAAAAGGGAAACAAAAAATTGGCCTGACCCAAGCCCCCCACCTGTCTGAAGGAGAGGGAAGCTCCAAACTTTCCAAAAAGAAATACGAAGATGAACTGGCACGGCTACAGCTTGAACTGGTTAAAATGCAGTACTGGGTAAAACACACCGGGACTCGCATCGTAATCTTGTTTGAAGGACGGGATGCTGCTGGCAAGGGGGGGACCATCAAGCGGATCACAGAACCCTTAAATCCCCGGGGCTGTCGGGTGGTTGCCCTGGGAACACCAAGCGATCGCGAAAAAACAGAATGGTATTTTCAGCGTTACGTTCCCCACCTCCCCGCCGGCGGAGAGATTGTTTGCTTTGACCGCAGTTGGTACAACCGCGCCGGGGTAGAGCATGTGATGGGGTTTTGCACCGAGGAACAATATCAAGAATTTATGAACACCTGCCCCGAATTTGAGCGTATGCTAGTGCGATCGGGAATTATCCTGCTGAAATATTGGTTTTCCGTCAGTGATGAAGAACAGGAGCGACGGTTTCAGTCTCGCACCACTGACCCGGCCCGCCGCTGGAAACTCAGTCCCATGGACTTAGAATCAAGGGACCGCTGGGTGGAATATTCCCAAGCCAAAGACAATATGTTTGCTCACACCAATATCCCCGAAGCACCTTGGTTCACAGTGGAAGCGGATGATAAAAAACGGGCTCGCCTAAACTGCATTAGCCACGTTCTCAGCAAAATTCCCTACGTGGATATGACCCCAGAGCCGTTAGAATTACCGCCCCGGACGATCGCCCCCCACAGTTATGTGCGTCCCCCCCTAAATGAGCAATTTTTTGTGCCCCAAAAATATTAATTTGTTCCCGACGGGGGGAGACCTTTAATGGCGATAATGGCTTCCATTAATTGTTTCACCACTGGCGCGGCAACGGTTCCCCCGTAGGTATTAGCCCCCTGGGGTTCATCGACGATCGCCACCACCACATAGCGGGGATCATCCACCGGCAGAATGGACACAAAACTGGTGATTTTGGCATTGGCTAAATACCCCCCCCGGGGCCCAGCCTTTTGGGCCGTCCCCGTTTTGCCACCGATGCGATAACCGTCGATGTAGGCGGCTTTTCCTGTGCCACCGTCCACCACTGCTTCCATCATTTTCACCACCGCCAGGGCATTCTCCCGGGAAAAGACCGTTTTGGCAGGGTAGTCCGGTTGCCAATGGAGGTGGTTACGGGCATCCACCAGACCCTTGACGACGTGGGGCGTTACTAATTTGCCGCCATTGGCCAACGCGGCCTGGAGTTGTAACAACTTGATGGGGGTCAGGGAAAACCCTTGACCAAAGGAAGCCGTTGCCGGCTCAATGGGTTGGCTAATAAATTCTTTTCTTGCCTTTAAATAACTCGGCACTTCCCCGGGTAAATCGATCCCCGTTTTCCGATCCATGCCGATGGATTGCAATAATTCATAATACCGTTCCGGTTTGAGACGACGGATGATGGCCACCATCGCCACATTACTCGATGAACGGATGGCTTCCGTAATGGTGATTAACCCGCCCCCGGTTTTGCTCGCGTTGGAGATTGTCCACGGCCCGACCCGGACTGATCCAGGATCTGATACTTTATCGGTGGCCTTAATCACATTTTCTTCTAACGCCAGGGCCACATTAATGGGCTTATAGGTTGATCCCGGCTCATATAAATCACTGACTGCCCAATTTTTAAAATATTCGACGTTGGCATTGTAATACTCATTGGGATTAAAGGTGGGTTCATTGACCATGGCAAGAAGGCCCCCATCCTGGGCATCCATCACCATCACCGTGCCCCGTTTTGCTTTATATTGCTTAATCTGAGCTTTCAGTAAATCCCTAGCGGCCCGTTGAATACGCATATCCAACGTCAGTTGTAATTGCCAATCGTTAGACTGCAAGAGGTTATCGGGCAGGGAACTGGGCAGAACTGCCCCCCGACCGGTCCGTTGGATGGAGTACGTATTAATGTCCCGCTCTAAAATTTCTGCCTGGCTCAATTCCAACCCCGCTTGACCTTGGTGTTCCCCGTCCACATAGCCGACGATTTCCGCCGCCATATCATCCTGGGGATAGTAGCGGGTATAGTCTTTTTCCAGATCGACCCCGCCCATGCCCAGACGACTAATTTTGATCGCCTGGGACTCATTTAGTCGGGTCGCTAACTTGATCCCCGATTCCTGTTCTTTGAATTTTTGCAGTAATTGTTCCGGGGTGAACCCCTCTAAAATCCCTGCCAATTCTTTGGCAATATAGTCCGTCGGATTAGGGATTTTTTCCGTCGCTTCAAAATATTTCGGGTGGACAAACAACGTATAGGTAAGCCGGTCTGTTGCTAGGACATTACCCAGGCTATCAATGATAGAGCGACGGGGAACATAGGGTTGCAAACTAGTACTCTGCTGCCCTTTTGCCATCCGTTGCAACTTAGGGGCTTCAACCACTTGAAGCTGATAGAGGCGATAACCTAGTCCCCCTAACCCCAGTAGAAGGAAGACCCATACGAGGATGAGACGAAAAATGGGTAGCCCTTGGGTTTTGGTTTTCTTCGACCCTTGATCCGTTGCGGGGCGATGGCGACGGGATTGCCTGCGCTGGGCGCCCCGGCGAGGGGAACGGGGGGATTTAGTTCTTAAAGATGACAATTTGGTGGGGGAGGAGTCCATAGCAAGGGGTCTTTAGTAGGCGATCGGCGTAGCCGAAAGACTGAAGGCAGTGGGGGGCATCCCGTCGTTTTGGGGGGGATTGGCGCTCACGCCGTTTTGTTTAATCGGGAGGAAAAGATTTTGGCTAGGATTGGGATTCACTAATCCTGAATTGGGGCGATCGGCTTCTAGGGCCAATTGATGCTTGATGGCTTCCGTATTCGTGACCAGTTGACGTTCCGTTTTTTGCAACGCTTTTAACGCTTGATACTCCTGACTCCACAGCAACGGTGTATAGACTGTCCAACCGTAGATGCTGAGGGCCACACTGACCATTCCCAAAGTCATCCAGGAGGTTGTCTGTTGAAATCCAAGCAGTACCTGAAGGGCGGTGGGTAACTGCTGCTTTGGCGAAGGAATTAGGGGCGTTGGTTTGGCGGTTTGAGGGCGCTCTCGAGGCTGTTGATGATGGTAGGCATCGAATTTCGGCAAAGCAGACATATGTGTTTCAGTAGGAATCGGTTAGTAGTAAGAGCTGGTAAGTTTCCTAAAACGGTAAGCTTTGGTACTGCCCACGGCGTTTAAGGCTAGAGCTTTATCAAAACTTTAATTTAATAGCTATGTCGCTCACAAGACACAAATTTGTTCCCCAAATTGTCTGAATTTGATAATGGTATTACTTGACAACAATAGAGGCATCAGTGGTGATTGGAACCATAGTTTTCCAAGGGGATAGGGAAAAGAATAATGATTCATTATGGGAGGTTTTGTCACCTCAAGTTAATGTTTTTCTCGATTCCACTCATTGACTATATGGCAATGACAGCCGGTTAATAAAATTTCTCCCCAAAGTACAGTAACGCCTTTGCAAAAAGACGTCACTAACTCGGATTTATGAAATTGATTGCCCCAACAACCGTGCCAGTTTAGCTTTGGGAGTCGGCGTTGGCTTGGGCATAGTTTTGGGCCCGCATTAAGTTCGCTAAAGCAAATTGCAGATGGGGACCGGCGTCCACCGCCACCCAACCGTCGTTGGTTAAATGACGCCACTCAAAATGGAGGTGGGGACCGGTGGAGAAGCCAGTACTGCCGACTCGTCCGATCATTTCTCCTTGGGCCACCGTTTGACCGGGTTCAACAAACATTTCTGAGAGGTGGGCATAACGGGACTCTTGGGTTCCGTCCAAATGGCGCAGGGTGACCATCAGACCGTAACCGCCGGACCATTGGGCAGCCGCCACTGTGCCCGGGTAGGCCGCCACCACCGGCGTACCTAAGGGCGCGCCAATATCGGTGCCATCATGCATCCGTCCCTGACCACTGATGGGATGGATACGCCAGCCAAAGGCAGAGGTAATGGGATTGACGCCAGCCACGGGAAAGGATAGGTCCGTTCCTTGGGGTTGGGCCGGGCTGCCGTAGGGCGCATACAGATTGGTTGCCCGGGTGTATTCCGGTAGAGGGGCGAGGGCAATTTCAATGCCCCGATTGGCAATGGGGGCCAAGCTGAACACTTGATTAGCCCCAATAGACCGCCCGATCGCCGGTTGATAGCCACCGGAGATGGCCACTGGCTTGAGGGGGGAGCGTTGCTGGACAGGGCTGGGGGATTGACGGGCAAGGCGCTGACGACGGGGGGCGATCGCCGTGGTAGGGGTCACGGACCGACGGGCGGTAGGGGCAACGGGGGCATTGCCACATCCCCGTTGTAGACTGCCCCCATTCACAATGGTTTGACAGCCGTTATTGCGGGACTTAATGACAACACTGCTGGGGGCTGTCACGGTGTTTTCAGGGGCTGCGTCAATGTAACTATTTTTCTGTAACCCTTGGCGAATCTGAGTCGGTTGGGTCGCCACCGGGGCCGGCCGGGTGATGGTTGGGGCGGCTAATTTTGGGGAAGGGGAACTCACCGGCTTACGGGCAGCGGGGGGCGCTGCCAAACGGGGGGCTGCTGCCGGTGCAGTGGCTTCAACGGGTTTAGTGGGGCTGGGGGCAGCGGGGGCAGCAACATCAGGAATCACAAAACCGCCAGTCGTACTGCCGGGAACCGCCCAAAGGGCACTGCTAGCAGTCAATAGGCCACTTAAGGACAAATGACAAAGGCGACGATATCGATTACGCCCCGGGGATAGGTCTTTGACATTTGAAGGGGACTGCATTGTCATATCCTCACACACAACGGCTTGCGAAATATTCTTTACGATTGTAGTGGCTCAGGTTAGAAATGCAAAGTCTAATTTTGACCCTAGGCTGGCCAATCTCAGCCCTAAGAAAAAACCTTGATCAAATCGGAGAGATCTTAATCAAGGGATAACGAATATCAGCAGACTTCTACCAGTCCTAGCCAATCAGAGAGGGAGGTCAATTCATTTAGTCACGCTAGTTAACCTCGACGGGCTGTTGGCGCATGGCATCGAAGTAGTTGTGCCAAAATTGTTTTTGAGCTTCAACCATCATCGTGGCGGATTTTTCTTGGGCCTCTAAGTAGCTTTTAACCATTTCTTCCTGAAGTTTCAGGCTGGTTTCCAGGGTATCGGTGAGTTTAATTTCTGCGGTGCCTTTTGGTAGGCTTTCCATCCAAGTTTCAAAAAATTTCTTCTGCCAGTTCAAGAGCTGGGTTTGATAGTCTTGAAAAAATGTGGTGTCCATAGGGTTAAAAACCGCTAATATCCCTAAACGCCAACGACGTTTAAGTGGAAGCAGGGCGGTGCTGACCACTTCCAAGGGTGAGTTAAATCTTGCACCCTACAATTATAAACAACAAGAATTTGATTAGACGGCTTTTGTCAAGACATGAGGAAATTCAAGGCAACAAACCAAGGCTGGTCATCTGGGTTTTCCATCCCCGCAGATGCCAGTTTAAAATAACTTTGGCGATCTCTCCCCCTGTGACCCCATTCATCAAAGGCTCTGTGCAGTGAAACCGTCCTCCCCTCCCCGTATTTTGTTGATTGACGATCATCCCTACAGCCGTTTGATGGCGATCGATACCTTGCAGTTGGATGTCTATGACGTGATTGAATCCGATGGTAATCCCGATGTGTTTCAACTCGTGCAAGAACTCCAACCGGATCTCATTTTAATGGATGTCTACCTAGCAGACAAAGATGGCATTGATCTGTGTAAGGTCATCAAGCAGACGGTCTCCACCGCTGCGATCCCCGTCATTTTGATGACCGCGATGGATGATCCCAATATTCGTTTACGCAGTCGGCAAAGTGGGGCCGATGCGTTTTTATTAAAGCCTTTAGATCGGGTGGAATTATTAAACCGCATTGACCTGTTAATCCAGAAAAAACAACTCGCGGAATCCGTTGCCCAAATTGAACAAGTCCTCTTCCGTGTTGCCGCAGTGATTGAAGAACGCTATGACATCGGCAAAGCACGGCTGACGGTGAGTGAGTTAGTGATCGGGTTTGGTGAGTTTCTCGGCCTCGATAGGGTGGATATTGAGGATTTAGTCTTTGCGGCCCGTTTGCATGATTTAGGCATGATTCAAATCCCGGATTCTGTCATGGTCAAGCAAGGAACGTTGGAGCCAGAAGAACTGCGCTTGGTCAAACAGCATGTCCATGTGGGGGCCACCATTTTTGAACCATTAACCCATCGTCAATCCGTCGGTCAGATTATGCGCTATCACCATGAACGCTGGGACGGTAGCGGCTATCCTGATGGTCTACGGGGGGATAACATCCCCTACCTTGCCCAAATTTTTCAAATCATCGATATTTTTAGCGCCTTGACCGCTCCCCGTAGTTATAAAACAGCTATTTCAACGGATCAGGCCTTAAAGATATTGCAGGAAGAAGCCAAGGCTGGCTGGCGCAACCCCGATCTCGTTCAGCAGTTTTGTACGTTTATTGCCCAAACTCCAGCCGAGCTTGTTCCACTAACTCCGCCGTAACTTCATCCAAATCCGCTTCCCGCGCCAACTGCTCAATGCGTTGACGTGCTTGAACGCGGGCAAAATAGGGAATATTTTTGAGTTTTTGCTGGGCTTCCTTGGTCCAAGGTAAGGCGTCTTGCCATTGCATTGCCGTGGGTTTCCTCCACTAGAAAGGTTTTTATGGTAATCCAATGGGGTCAGTGGGCGCTAGACCCCTTCTTCAAAAAGACCGCTGAGACGATCCACTTCGCTTTGGGCCGTATACATGGGGGTTCCGGCTAAGATACCGGTCACGTTACGGAAGGGTTTGCCAATGTGCATCCCTTGGTTATCAATGGAAAACTCACGAATGTCCTTGTCATGCATGGATCCCCGCATCTTCAACACCGTAATCCCCCGGCGCATTTCCCCATACATTTCTACGTAGCGCAGCAAAATAATGGAGTCGGTAATGGTGGAAATATGGGCATCGGTGATGGAAATTCCCCCTAACAGGGTGGGAGTGGTGGAGGTGAACAGGCCCCCAATTTCCTGCTGTTTAATAAACGAGGTGAGGCCAATAATAAATTCCCGAAACCCCTTTAAGGTGGAGACCCGTTCCAAGGCAGAAAGGCTATCCACCGCCACCCGATTGGGCTTAAATTCCTGAATAATGTCCTTCATCATAATCAGGTGATTTTCCAGATTGGTGGTTTCAGGATAGCGACAAACCACTTTGAGCTTGCCTTCCTTTTCCATCTGTTTAAAATTCACCCCCCAGCCGGTGGCGTTACGAATTAATTGCTCTCGGCTCTCTTCAAAGGCAAACACCAAACACCGTTCTCCGTTGGCCACCCCACCGGCCATAAATTCGGTCACCATCAGGGTTTTACCGGTTCCCGTCGCGCCGGAGACCAAAATAATCGAATCCCGGAAGAAACCACCGCCACACATCCGATCCAATTCCGCACTACCGGAAGTAATCCGAATATCAGAGGATTTTTGCTCTAACTCGATCGCCGACAGGGGAATAATTACAATCCCTTTTTGGTGAATGATGGTGAAGGGGAATTCCCCTTTTTGGTGGTCGGTACCGCGATATTTGAGAATTTCAATGGTGCGGCGGCGTTTTTCATCGGCTAAGACGTTCCGCACAATCACCACGTTATCGGCGACAAATTCTTCCACCCCATAGCG